>JAICGJ010000300.1 GCA_025923195.1 Chryseolinea sp. | reverse complement strand
TTTTATTTAAAATTTCTTTGCTTTTTCCTCTGGAAACGATCCCACAGATCTCGAAACCATCAATTGCCTGATAAGCCATGGCATGAGAAGCGCCCATGTTTCCGCATCCTACCACCAGCACACGTACCGATTTTGTTTTAGCAGTCATATAGTTGAGTCAGATAAAGTCGATCGTAAATTAAAGCAAGTAGCCAAGATTTCGCGCGTAAGTTAGTTCATACTACGGAAAATATTAACTCTGAAACAAAGTTGTCAAAATACGTACTGCAAGCTAGCCAGATTTACATTTTGAATTTGGATATACGTCGGCGATGAGGTAATGTAACTCAATATCATAACAACTTTGAACTTGCCTGATTTCTAAATTATATAAACTCTTCTCTCTTAATTGTAAATCCATGACTCCCTTGTGGCGTTAATAGTTATCAAAAATTATCACTAATCCCAATAACCTACCAAACATCATGGAAACAACAACTAAATAATTTGAATTGGCAGCCTCTGAATTTGAATGGAACATTTCCCCTGAGAAGCGGATTAAAGCCTGGGGATTCAATCGTAGCTTTCCGGGGCCAATTCTAAGGGCAAAGAAGGGAGATACACTTGTCGTCAAAGTCTTAAATAATCTGCCGGAGGCTACCGCGATCCATTGGCATGGCATACGCTTAGTCTCTTCGATGGATGGAACATCAGACGTCCAAAAGCCCATCGCACCGGGAGAGGAATTTACCTACAAGTTTACAGTACCGGACGCGGGGACTTTCTGGTATCACTCACACTACAACGAAACTGAACAAATGGAAAAGGGCATGTATGGCGGGCTGATTGTTGAAGATGAAACTGATCCCATTGTTGATCACGACCGGATACTGATGTTTGATGATCTGAAACTTACGGTTGATCATAACTTTACGAAAGGTGGTGCACTCGCAAGATGGATGGAAAGACACGATGGGCGTCAAGGCGACACACTTCTTGTCAATGGCAAGGAACACTTCAGAATCTGTATGAACGCCGGACAGCTTGAGCGTTGGCGGATAGTCAATGCGGCGAGCGCAAGGTACTTGCGGTTTTACTTGGGTGGTAGGCCTTTCAAAGTTATTGCGTCGGATGGAGGACTCTTGGAAACTCCAAAGACAGTAACGGAAGCGCTGATTACTCCCGGCGAGCGCGTTGAGGTATTGGCAGGACCGTTTAAGGAAGGGGAAGTATTTTTTGTTGAATCCTTAGCCTACAATCGAAGGACATTTGCAAAAACAAAACGTCAAAGGTTTGCAGCAGTACACGTAGACGAACCCAAGCCGTCACGCGCTTACATTCCTGAAAGGATGAGAAATATAAAACCACTTGCGACAAAGGATGCGCCAGTAACACGTAAGATAAAATTTTCAGTTGGTGCCAGCCTTAAGCGCGGAATGGACTTCTTGGTGAATGATGCGCTTCACCACCACGACAAGCCAGTTTTCGTGGGTGAACTGCAGGTCTGGGAAATTTCCAACACCAGCTTGATGGACCACCCATTCCACCTTCATGGATTCTTCTTTCAGGTCCTCGAGATGAATGGTGTTGCGCCGGAAGAGTCAGCGTGGAAGGATACCATAAATCTTCCACCCAGAAGCAAAGTAAAAATAGCATGGATACCCGACAACCGGCCAGGAAAGTGGATGTACCATTGTCACATTTTGGAGCATCACGATGCTGGAATGATGGCGCACTTTGAAGTGATCGATCCCAATAGCGGCATTGTTGAAACAGCATCTCCGTCATGCATGGCTCACTCTTGAGCGCAACTTTGTACCTAGGCTGAGAACTTTCTGACACGTCCCAAAGACTAAATCAGAAAGTTCGCTTTTTTAAGCGACCTGTTATAGAATTTAGGATGGATGCAAATTTCTAATCTATTCCGTCATTCGAAAAATTGAATGTCCGGGATGAACACGACAAACGAACAGCCCCACTCCGAAACATATGACAGCTGGTCCCTGATCTCTTCTTTGAGATTCCAGGGTAATATTATAATGTAATCTGGTCGGAATTCTCTGATTTTTTCCTCGGTATAGACAGGAATATGACTTCCAGGAAGGTACTTGTTCTGTTTTGATGGGGCAGCATCGACCACAAATGTTATCAAATCATCTCCTTTGATCCCGGCATAATTTAGCAGCGTGTTACCCTTCGCCGCAGCGCCATACCCAATTATCTTCTTGCCCTCCTTTTTCTTTTCAATCAGGAACTTTAGCATCTTATACTTGATCGAATTAACCCTTTCCTGAAAGTTTTGATAGTAGTCCATCGTAGTTATGCCAGCCTTCTCCTCTTTTTCTAACATTTTATCAACGCGAGGGCATATCGGTTTCGATGTATCCTTGTGGTGCTTGGCAAATATTCTGAGCGAACCACCATGTGTGGGTTGTTCTTCCACGTCGAATAATTCGAGACCGTGAGCCTCAAAAATCTTTTTCACTGATGTGAATGATAAGTAAGAGTAGTGCTCGTGATAAATTGTATCAAACTGACATTCGCTAACCAAGCGGAGCAGGTGAGGGAATTCCATAGTAATTACTCCACCGCGCGCAAGTGCTGTCTTCAACCCTTGAACAAAATCATCTATGTCAGGTACATGCGCCAGTACGTTATTACCGATAAGCAGGTCAGCTTTCTGGCCACGACGTTGCAGTTTCTGCGCGAACTTGGTGCCGAAGTATTCAGTAATCGTTGGTATTCCTTTTAAGACAGCAACGTTTGCCGTGTTTTTCGTTGGCTCGATACCCAGCACGGGAATGTCTTTATTCTTGAAATGCTGCAAGAGATATCCGTCATTAGAGGCTATTTCAATCACCAATGAATCTTTATTGTATCCAAAGCGGCTGATCATACTCTCGACATAACGTCGTGCATGCTCTACCCAACTCTTAGAGTAAGAGGAAAAATATACATAATCGCTGTTGAAAATCTCTTTTGCTTTCTTGTATTCGTCGACCTGAACTAAGTAACAGTTATCGCAGACATATATAGCTAGCGGATAATATTTCTCTGGTTCATTAAGTTCATTGGCGGATAGAAAAGAATTGGAAGGGGGACAATTTATTAAGTCCGCGAATTTGGTTGAGAGCGTTTTTTTGCAGAAACGACAGTTCATAGATAATAGAATTTTTTTGGTAAGGGATTAAGGCTTCACGCTGTCCAGGGGTCTTAGTGTTCGAGAGCTTCGAGACGAGTGTCCAAGTGTCCAATCCTACCTTTTTTTCTTCAGTAGAAATTGGCACCAGCTGGCAGGCATGATTAAAGTTCTTGTCGCTGTAGACCCTAGCCGTCGAAGGTCAAAACAAAGCAGCTCAGATTATGAAGATGCAGAACAGTTCCTGCAATGACCGAAAACGTGCTTCGGCGCACGTCTCAGAAGGAATGAGATGGTGTGGTGTATGGATTTTGGCGAGAAGAGTGATGTTCTTGCTTAAATCCACAAGTTTAATAGCAACAGTTTTATGAGATTTTTCTCCTAATATCTCCTCTTCTGCCTGACCTAACAGTGTAGACCACAAAAGTGAACTAAAAGATTTTGTTGAAATGCTGGTCTGGCTTGCGTCCAAAGAAGTGGCTGGAACCCGGGCCGTCAACGGACATTCCAGGACGATGATAACGATCATCACCCTAACCAGGGATTTACCAACAGATTTAGCCATTTGCATATAGACCCTGTTCAAATGTTAAAAAAATATTTGAATTCACCGATGATATGTATGTTTTTTAGTTTACCAAAGGAGATGATAATTATGAATTGACAGACTATCTCTAGCCGTAGGTTTGAAAGTTTGTTCACATTGCACCACCTACGTTTAAATGTTTAAATTTCGGGATGGGAAGAAGTGGAGGGATTGCTAAAATCTTACGATGGAAAAAGATGCGGCGATATTAATGGCAGACCTTTCTGGGTATACGGCCATGACGGATGTTCATGGGGGTGCTTCCGCTGCTAAAATCGTTACAAAATATCTCGAGCTCGTTGGTAGAGCGGCCTCGGGACAAAGTAGATTAGTGCAGCGGATAGGGGATCAGGTAGTTATGATTTCTGATCACGCCGGGGACCTTGCAAATACCATTCTGAAGTTAAAAAGCTACATTCTCGAAGAAAATCACTTTCTGCCCATCCATGCCGGTCTCCATTTCGGTCCCATTCATCATGACAACGAGAATCTGTTTGGGTCCACAATAAATGTTGCCTCGCGGATCATGAATCTTGCTGGCAGGGGTCAGGTGTTTTGCTCGTCAGCCTTCGTATCAGCGATTAGCAGCGATTCATATTCGTTTTCTTCTGTTGGAAGGTTCAAATTTAAAAATGTACTGAGGGAAGTTGAAATTTTTGAACTTATTGATGCCGCCGCATCGGCTTATCCGGTTGATCCGGTGTGCCACATGCAAATTGCTGAGGCCTCACCGTTCGTCTTCCAATGGGCTGGAATAACCTTTCATTTTTGCAGCGCGCACTGCAGAGACATCTTTCAAGCTGATCCACACGCGTTTGTGCAAACATCGAACGCATAGCGGAGTGAGACAGGCACAAAAAAATCGAAACGGGTACTATTTCAGGGGGCCTTTCTCACTTTGCACTCACAGCGATATCCCACGTGTTAACTTTATGTCAAGCCTTTTAACGTTTTCGTAACATTGTGTAACTTTAAAGTCTAATGTTCACTTTATTTGACAGAAGATGAAAAAAGAGCTTAAAAAAGAGGTGAAGAAGGCGTTGGATGTTGCGATGTCCCAGGTATTTGAAAAGCTTGAAATCGTGAAGCCGTCTAACAAAACAAAGAGGGCTATTTCGAAAGTCTCAAAAAGAATCAAACGCGATCTGGAAAAGCACTTGAAAAAAGCTGTCCAGAAAATTAGCAAATCCAAGTCAAAAAGAACTCCCGTTAAGACGAGCGAACATGCTCATCTGACCGAAAAGTAAGGTTTGCAAATCGTCAGTGGCGAGCTTTGCTCCAGCGATCCACTGTGAACCTTTTAGATTTGACCAAATCAAGGCCAGAACCTGTACATGGGACGGTGTTGGTGCATTCAAAGTTTTATGACGTGCTGCAGTAAAATTCCTCAATCATCCAAACCAACTAATGATGGAATTTGTGTCGTTAGTCTGGTACTCGCAACTTCAAATAGCCTTAAACCAAGTTTTGCAAAAATCGGATTGCGCGTGCAATTTCCGTTACAAACAATAACAAAGTCACCAGCTTGTTTCCTGCCGTTAGATATATATTGTTAAAATAACGTCCCTAGCCGGCTTCCTACC
>JAICGJ010000299.1 GCA_025923195.1 Chryseolinea sp. | reverse complement strand
TGCAACGTTCATACTCGCAAAGATCGACGGGAAAGATATTCCGGCAACGTTGAACTACGTCCAGAACGCATGGAGAAAGCTGGCACCTTCCTATCCATTTGAATATTCTTTCCTTGATGAGGATTTCAATAGTATGTTTGAAAGAGAAAATACCATGACAAAAGTGTATACGCTGTTTTCTTTGATTTCTGTAAGTATCGCATGTCTGGGACTTCTCGGCTTAGCTTCATTCTTTGCTAGCAAACGCACAAAAGAAATCGGGATTAGAAAGATCGTTGGAGCTTCTTTCTTAAACATTGCAAGGATCTTATCGTACGACTTCATGAAATGGATAATCATAGCAATCCTCCTTGGTTCCGCTATTTCGTGGTACGTTATGCGTGCGTGGCTGCAAAATTTTGCCTACCAAACGGAATTAAATTGGTGGATATTCCTAATTGCGGGAATTTGCGTTGTATTTATAGCAATCATCACTGTAAGCTGGCATTTATATCGGGCAGCCACACGTAATCCTGTTGAAACTTTGCGCTACGAGTAGTTCCCCCACTGAATTGGACTCCCTAGCAAAAAAAATGTAATCTCAAAGGAGCTATCCTCTTGCCGGCAATATTAGTATCATTGTGTAGACAAAAGCCGGCCATGACTTCAATTGCTCCAGTGATCATTGCGCGAAATATTTCCAAGACTTTTGATACACCAGTTCTCCGGAATATTAACCTCGATATCAACGCAGGAGAAATTATCGGATACATCGGTCCAAATGGCGCCGGCAAGAGCACGACGATAAAGATCCTCACCGGCATTATTCCAGATTTTGAAGGAGAAGCAACAATGCTTGGGCTCGATATCAGAAAGGATATCATGGAAATAAAGAAAAGGATTGGCTACATTCCTGAGAATGCCGCGCTGTACGAAACACTCACTCCGATGGAATATCTTCAGTTTGTCGGGCAGCTGTATAAAATGGATCGGGTCCAAGTGGATAAAAAAGTAAAAGACCTGTTGAATCTATTCGATCTTGGCAAGTACGAGGACTCGAGGATGACAACCTTTTCGAAAGGAATGAGACAAAAAGTTTTGCTTATCGCCGGCATGCTTCACAATCCTTCTATCCTTTTTTTAGATGAACCACTTTCCGGACTTGATGCGAATGCTGTTATTCTTGTGAAAGAAATCCTGACCCGCCTCAAACAAAGTGGAAAGACAATCTTCTACAGTTCGCACTTGATGGATGTTGTAGAAAAAATCTCAGATCGCATAATGATCATCAACAAGGGTGAGTTAATCGCTAACGGAACTTTTGCAGAGCTGAACGCTCAGGCCAAAGGTTCCCTTGAACAAATCTTTACAGACTTAACAGGCAGCAAGGAACACGAAAGCGCGGCCGGGCAGTTTATCAACATTCTCGAAAGTTAAGCCGTGGAAAAATTCTTACTGAAAGTCCTTGATACCTTTCATGGAGTATTTAAATCCTTCTCCATCGACTATGAACAACTTCGCGCAATTGTTGCCACCAAGCTTATTATGGACAACCGGCGTCAACTGGTTGCCTACCGGCGAAAGGGAATCAAGGATCCCGTGAATACGTTTGGTCTTACCTTGATCTTCTACGCGTTTATTGGGGGCTTTGTAGCCCTTGCCATGTACAACATTCCGTCGTTCATTCTTTCACTAGTTGTTTTCTTCTCCTACATCATGGTGATGGTTTCCATGACACTCATCACTGATTTTTCATCCATCTTACTTGATACCAGCGACAATACTATTATTCTGCCAAGGCCAGTTGATGGCAAGACATTATTTGCTGCCAGGCTCACACACATACTTCTATACCTTGGACAGCTTGCCATCGCACTTTCTATTATCCCTTCCATTGCCTTTCTGGTCCAACATGGAGTGGTGCTTTTTTTTGCCTTTTGGGCCGCCATCGGACTCTCCCTGCTTACAGCGCTGTTCATCACAAATGCCCTGTACTTGCTCATCATGCAATTTGGCAATGAAGAGAAATTAAGAAGCATCATCAATTATTTCCAGATCATTATGGCCATAGCAATCATGGCCAGCTATCAGATTCTTCCCAGGATGATTGAAAGAATTGACATTGAAGCCTTCGACTTCGATATTGAATGGTGGTCCTTTCTTATACCTCCTGCATGGATGGCAGGATCATTGGAAGCGTTGAAATATAAAATTTACGACGCGTCTCACTTGGCCCTCATTGGTTGCGCCCTTACATTGCCTTTGATCGGCGTGTTTCTTGCTAATAAACACCTTTCACCTGTGTTCAGCCGCAAGCTTGCAACGCTTGGGCAAGATGCAGTGCGAGCAAAACAAGAACGCATCGAAAGACGTGGCGCATTAAGCAAAATCAGCGGATCGATCACGAGGACTTCGACTGAGCGCGCGGCGTTTGAGCTGATATACAAGATCCTGGGCAGGGACCGAAAGATCAAGTTGAAGATTTATCCATCATTTGGCTATGTCGCTGTTTTCGGGATCATTTTCATGATGAGAAGCAGAGAAGACCTGGCTACGACCTGGGCAAACCTGTCGGAAACTCAATATCATCTTATGTTGCTCTATCTCATGTTTATGGTACTGCAGGTAGCATTCCACGAAATTCCTTATTCAGATGACTTTAGGGGCAGCTGGATCTATTTCTCTGCTCCCCTTCAATCACCCGGCGAACTCCTATCAGGTGCGCTCAAAGCCATTTGTGTAAGATTGTTCTTGCCCGGATTCTTCATCCTCAGCATTTTCGTTCTCCTCATCTGGGGGTATCGCGTTTGGGACGACATCATTATAGCATTCATGAACAACCTAATAATGCTGATGATCCTGGCGTTGATAAACAAACGCCACCTCCCACTTTCCATGGCCCCTGACGTAAGGGCTCAAAGCGGAAACTTAATGCGCGGCATCCTTACTCTCCTGCTGATTGCAGCATTGGGCATCGGTCACTTTCTACTTTTCCTGATACCAAACAAGTCGGTTCTCCTGTCAGCAGTCTTACCCGTGCAGGCGGTCATTCTATACTTTACACTTCGAGCTTATAGGAGTACGCAGTGGAGCCGGATTACTCTTTGAACCTAAGCTTAAAAAATAGCAGGGTTGAAGCCAGCATAAGCGTAAGCAAGTTTGCCGCAATTACTGGGATATCGCGAACGAGCATTCCATATGCCAACCACATGGCTACACCCAGGCAAAAAAGTGAAAACATGCCCAAGGACAAGTCCTTCGCAGAACGGCTCTTCCACGTCTTAATTACCTGTGGTAAAAAAGCTATCGTGGTAAGCATCCCTGCGGTCAGACCTAAAAGTTGTATCAAATTCATAACAGTTTGTTCAATATCATCTAATTTCTATGACATTAAACATACAAATTTAACAAAACGTTGCGGCGATTTGGGATGCATGTAATTAAATCTGCTTTTCAGTAACCTATATCGATTGCGGAAAGTTGTTTCTGAAATTGCTGTAGATGTGCCGTTGCTTCTATCTATTTCATTTCCCGGATGAGTCTTCCAAGCGTCTTTAGACCCTCTTCTATCTTCGGACTCCAGGGTGCCCCATAACTTATACGAAAGCAGTTTTCAAAATTTCCCTGCGAGGAGAATATTTGTCCGGGGGCTATTCCAATATTATGCTTCAGTGCGCGCTTATGCAGTTTGTAGGCATTAATTTTTTTATTCATCTCGATCCAGAGGGTAAATCCACCCTGTGGTCTCGTGATACATGTGTCTTCAGGAAAATAATCACAAACAGCCTGAATATATTTGAGGGATTGGGTATGCAACGCCTTACGCAAGTGGCGAAGATGCAATTCAAACCTTCCATTGCTAAGAAATTCAGCAACCGCTGCCTGTGTAAGGGTATTGGTAGAAACCGTATGCATTCGTTTCAGGCGGATTACTTTATCTTTAAATTTTCCTGGAATAGTCCAGCCTATCCGGTACCCTGGAGCCAATGATTTTGAAAATGACGCACAGTGCAGCACAAGGCCTTTCTTGTCGTAGGTTTTACACGTCTTAGGACGTGTCTTTCCGAAATACAGTTCACCATAAATATCATCTTCTATGAGCGGAATATCTTTTTTGGCCAGCATCTCCACCAGGTATTTCTTGCGGTCATCGGGCATACAGCTTCCCAGCGGATTATTGAAATTGTTCACAACGAGGCAAGCCTTAATATTAAATTTTGGAATTGCCTGTGCAAGATAGTCGATGTCGATTCCAGATACAGGGTCGGTTGGAATTTCAACCACCTTTAGACCCTGGCTCTCCATGATCTGGAAGAGCGCGTGATAGGTGGGGCTTTCGAGGGCGACAGCATCCCCTGGTTTGGTAATCGCTTTGATACAGAGTGATAGTGCTTCAACACAACCAGCAGTCACGACGATATCATTCTCGCTGGGTGTACCTCCCCAGTTGAATGCCTGTCTCGCGATCTGCTTGCGAAGCGCAACATTCCCCTGAATGTGTTCATAATGGAGACAACTTGTTGGAGATTTTCGCAACACATGCATTACCGCTTTATTGAGCTTAGCTGTAGGCAATAATTCAAACGCAGGTGCAGCCATTGAAAAATTCAACAAATTTCTGGAATTAAGATCAACGTATACACTATTGATCATTTCATCTACGCTTACCGGAAGTGCATCATCGGGAGGCTCAGATACCTTTGGCAGATCAAGAATATGCTCCGGTGAGTATTTCACGTAGTAACCGGACTGGGGTCGCGCTTCCACGAGCCCCTTACTCTCCAGTAAATAGTATGCCTGAAAGGCCGTGCTCAAGCTAATGCCTTGCTCCTTGCTCAGCGCTCGCACGGAAAGTAGCTTATCGCCTATTCTAAAAACTTTCTTTTCAATCAGCGTCTCAATACGGTCAGCTACTTCGATGTATTTATGGTCATTTTTCAGCAAGGTTTCCATGGTCGCTTTTTATAGGCGTCAATGCTATAGCCATTAACGAAAAGTCGGTGATTCAAGGTTAAAAATAACAAATACTTTTTTCAATCCGATCTATAGAATGTATGCAGACCGCAATCATCGGTTCGGCCAGCCCGCCGGAATAATTGGTAAAACAATCGATTTTAGAAAACATCGTCCTCACAAGATCTTCATTTCGATAGCTTTCCTTACAAGTTCAGCCGTATTGTTCACTTTCATTTTCTTCAGCATATTCACCCGATGGGATTCGACGGTCCTGGTACCAATTCCAAGCTTGTCTGCAACCTGCTTCGTGCTATGACCTTGCGCTACCAGTTCCAGAACTTCCTTCTCCCTGCTTGTTAATTCTGAGACTGTATTTTGACCTGGGTGAATGACAGATTCAGCTAAAATATTTGTCACTATCG
>JAICGJ010000298.1 GCA_025923195.1 Chryseolinea sp. | reverse complement strand
CACCGGATCATGCTCCGTAATGAAGGCAAATTCTTCCTTCGAAAGTCGTTTCTGTTTTACAGGTATTTCGTATAACCAAAGCCAAAGAATCAGCCAAATAAATCCAAGCGCACCAGTAATGATGAACACCTGCTGCCATCCGTATGAGACCAATATCCATGGCGTTATCAACAAAGCCATGACGACGCCAATACTCGTTCCTGAATTAAATATCCCTGCAGCCAACGCTCTCTCCTTTCGGGGAAACCATTCAGCTACGGCTTTCATGGCCGCGGGAAAGTTCCCTGCCTCGCCCAGGCCCAGTCCTATACGGGCAAGCGAAAAGCCAGTGACGGTCTTCGCAGCCGCATGAAGCATTCCCATAATACTCCAGATTACTACGGATAAGGCATAGCCCGCTCTAGTTCCTACGCGATCAATGAGCCTTCCAAAAAGCAATAGTCCGATGGCATAGGCAGCAGTAAAGGCGACAACGATTCTTGCAAAGTCCGTCTCTGACCATTCGAATTCTATTTCCAGTATTGGCTTCAGAAGCCCGATAATCTGTCTGTCGATGTAGTTGATAGTAGTTGCGAGGAACAAAAGCGCAACAACTATCCAGCGGTAGTTTTTTGTTTTGATCGTCATGAAGGCTAATAATGTGCTTGGGTGTTTACGTGTTAGGGTGTTTCGTTAACTCACCTGACGTCGTCTTCGTATTGTTGCGTTAGAATGTACGAAACATAAACACCTAAACACCTAAATACTTAAATACTTGCATTACCAGTCCACCACTGAGCCATCCGTTGCATCGTAGGTTTCCGGATTTTTCCAGTCGTGATTGATCTTATCGGCCAATTTATTCTCGTCGAGTTCCACGCCCAGCCCAGGCCCAGCAGGCGTTAGGACCGTACCGTCCTTCTGCAAAACAAATGGCGTCTTCAGGTATCCTTCCCCTAGCGATACCTGCTCTTGCACGAGAAAATTTGGAATACTTGCCGCCAGGTGCAACCCTGAGGCTAGTGAAATTGGACCCATTGGATTATGTGGAGCTATGACAGCGTAGTAAGCTTCTGCCATTCCCGCAATCAACCGGCCCTCTGTGATTCCTCCCGCATGGCAGAGATCGGGCTGTAAAATTGTAGCTGCACCTTTTTCGAGGATCTCGCGGAATCCCCATTTGGTAAAAATCCTTTCACCCGTAGCGATCGGCAAATGCGTACCACGCGCAATGTCAACCAACACATCTACGTTTTGAGGCTGACATGGTTCCTCGATAAACATCGGTTGATAGGGCTCGAGTTCTTTGATGAGGATCTTGGATGTCTGTGGAGGGATAGCGCCGTGAAAATCAATGCCAATGTCCATGGTGTCACCACCAGCTGCGCGAAGCGAGGCAAAATTTTCAACGGCATACTTGATAAACTTCGGATTCTCAACAGCACGCGCAGGGTTAACATGCGCGACGCCCGTTTTTATGACAGTGTACCCTTCCTGCACGCGCTGTTTCATTTGTTCTGCATTTGACGCCCGGCCATATATACGGACGCGGTCGCGCGTAGGCCCTCCGAAAAGTTCATAAACAGGAATATTCAGGAGCTTTCCTTTTATGTCCCACAGCGCTTGGTCAATGCCGCTAAGCGCACTGGTGAGGATCGGACCGCCTTTGTAAAATGCATGGCGATAAATCGCTTGCCAGTGATGAACAACCTGACGCGGATCCTTCCCAATGAGGTATGGTTCAATCTCTTTTATTGCCGTCTGAATGGTAAGCGCTCTCCCCTCCAACAGCGGTTCACCTAACCCGATAATCCCTGCATCCGTGTGGACTTTCAGAAAGATCCATCGCGGTTTCACCAGGAAGGTTTCAAGCTTAGTTATTTTGACTTTTGTTTTATCTCGCGCTTCCAGTTCGGTTGCTAGCGACGTAAGCGGAATAGCCGTCGAACCTGCCAGCGCCAGAAAGGATTGAATTGCTGCGCGTCGTGAAAGTTTGGATTTATTCGGTGTCATGGGTAGGGAGTTAAACCAAGGTATTTTATTTGAAATGCTTCAGTCTCCGAATATGTCAATAAAAAGACGTATCACCAAGTCAAATTATGGCAACTGATCAGCAGCCACTATGTGCGATGCAACTGCAGTTATTAGGATCGTTTCGTAGTGCGCGATAATTTTGGAACTATGATCCTGAATGATAAACTATGATGGACTATGATATATTGAAACTTTCACTTAGAGGATCATAGACTATGATTCTGAATGATAGCTATGATGGACTATGAGGTATTTCAATTCTGTTTGAAGTCATTAAATCTCATTGCGAGTTAAAGACGTCTTAACACCCGGTTTCATCACTCTCTTAAATTGCAACTTTGTACTTCCAAAATTAACCAGCAGTCAGATGTCCATGTTGTAAGCTTCAAGGTAGTTAATGGCTTGGGCCAGATGGACATCCTCCAATTCTTTGACCGCTTTAATTTCCACCATTATTTTTTTATCCACAAAAAAGTCTACGCGCCGTTTGCCAATATTGTATCCTTTATAAGATAAAGGCATCTCTTTTTCTCTTTCATAGAGTATATTTTGCAGTTTCATTTCAATAGACAACGCTCTTTGATAAACTACTTCCTGAAAGCCATTCCCCAAATTGTTATGAACTTCCATGGCACAACCAATAATTTTGGCTGTCACATCGGAATATTTGTACTTCTTTTATCATAACATACAACGGGGTTGGAATAATACGATGACTGTCGGGCAACCACTATGACAATCTCAGGCATAGGATTTGACCTTATTTATTTCAACTACTAAAATAGTGATCTGAGAGGAAATCTACTAACTCGGGAATCGTGAGGTACTTACATAGCACATCATAGTCCATCAATATCATCAGCACCAGCATAGTCCCAGACTTCATTCCGTCCGCAAACTATTCACCGGGTTCATTAACGATGCCTTTATCGCCTGGTAGCTCACTGTCAGCAAGGTGATGGTGATGGCTCCTGCAATTGAAATCATAAACACCCACCACGACACATTCGTACGGTATTCAAATTGTTTCAACCATTCGTTTATGAAATAATAGGCTAGGGGTATTGCGAGCACACTCGAGATCATAACTAGTACAACAAAGTCTTGTGATAGCATCCTCCACAGGTTTGTGATGGAGGCGCCCAATACCTTGCGGATACCTATCTCCTTCGTACGTTGTTCGGCGACAAATGAAGCCAGTCCAAACAAGCCGAGACAGGAAATGAAGACCGCGAGAATTGCAAAAAGCGTGGCCAGTTCGCCGATGCGTTTCTCGTTGCCGAACTTGCGTGCATATTCTTCATCTACAAACGTAGCGTCAAACGGCGAGGCTGGATTCACTCTTTTGAACACAGTTTCAATTTTGCTCATGGCATCCTTGACACCAGACTTTGGATTAATTCTTAATAAAAACACACTTTCCATTCCCCCTGTAAGATGCCACATCGCAGCACGGACCGGCTGATAAGGCGATTGCACCAATAAATCCTTCACAATTCCTATCACGGTAAAAGGCCGGTTGTTCCAATGAATAGTCTGACCGACCGGATCGCCCTTAAATCCGATAAACTTAACTGCTGCCTCATTCAGGATGAACGCGCTGGAGTCTGACGCAAAGTCGCGCGAGAAATCCCGCCCTTGAACGATTTTCCAGCCAATAGTCTTACCGTAGTCGACGCTCACGGCATTGTTTGGAAAGTCAACCGCCTGCTCGGGATCTTTGCCTTCCCAATCAAAACCGCCGTTGGTATTCCATACAGATGTTGTGGGACTACCGGATTCTGCCATCTCAACAATGGCACCATTGCTTATCAATTCAGTTCGCACCGCATCAAAATGTTCGTGTATTTGACGCGTTACAGGGATACTGATCAATCCATCTTTGCTATAGCCGATGGGTCGGTTCTGTGCATGATGAATCTGTTTGTATACGATCATTGTCCCGATAATCAATGTCGTGGATATGGTAAATTGCAGAACAACAAGCACCTTTCTGGGAACAGAAGCATAACGTCCAACGCGGAATGTTCCTTTCAGCACCTTGACCGGTTGAAAAGCAGAAAGGAACAATGCCGGATAAACACCGGCAAACAATCCGGTGATCAGACTAAATGTTATACCGGTGATCCAGAATAGGGGATCAGACCAGGGCAAATCTATTTTTTTGTCCGCAACGCCGTTGAAATAGGGGAGTATTAAGAAAACCAGCAGGACGGATAAAACAAAAGCCAGCGCGGCGATCAATACCGACTCGCTGAAAAACTGCATGATCAACTGGTTTCGTATCGACCCCACGGCTTTGCGAATACCGACTTCTTTTGCTCTTTTCTCTGACCGGGCCGTGCTCAAATTCATAAAGTTGATGCAGGCAAGTACGAGCACAAAAACTCCAATGGTGGCAAAGAGCCATACGTTGTCGATTCTACCTCCTGTGTTGATACCATTTTTGAAATCGGAATACAGGTGCCACTTGCTCATGGGATGGAGGAACATCATCGGGTTGTATCGCCGGTCATCGATACTTACCTTGTTCAGCTTTACGTCTTTGATTTTAGCGGATACTTTCTGCATGTCAGCCTGTTCGTTGATCATGGCAAAAGTCCGTGTGAAGTTGCTGTCCCACGGGTCATCCATCTCCCGTACCCATTCATTCTGACTCAGATATAGGGACCAGGGAAGGATAAGTGTCAAATCTCTGAAGGAAGTGTTGTATGGCAGGTCTTCGTAAACGCCGGTTACCTTCACATCTACCTCGTTATCGACACGAAGTACTTTGCCAATAGGGTTATCGTTACCAAAATAAGTTTCCGCCACGGACTTCGCCAGCAGGATGGAGTTCATTTCTTTTAATCCATCGCGCGAGCCATGGAGCATCTTCAGGCTCAACATTTCTGCTACACCCGGTTCGAAATAACTCCCCGGTTTCAGAAACATTTTTTCACCATAGGTCAGGGTGTGATTAAAATTCCAGGACGCTTGTAATACATGGGTAAAATCGCTGCTATATAGGTTTCTTATTTCTTCACCCAACGCGGCTGGGTTGGCTTCCTGAGTTCCAATCTCGCCGTTCCAGGTTTGGTTTTGCATGACCTGTGCAATACGATCGTAGTTCGCATGGTACTTATTAAAACTCAATTCATCATACACCCATAGCGCTATCAAGATCGCGACACCCATGCCGACAGCTAAACCGCCGATGTTGATAAGCGAAAAAACTTTGTTTTTGAGAAGATTTCTCCAGGCGATCTTCAGGTAGTTTCTGATCATTTTAGTATCCGTTATCCGTTATCCGTTATCCGTTAATAGTTATCCGTTAATATCCGTTAATATCCGTTAATAGTTATTAGTTATTAGCTAATCGTTATCGTGATT
>JAICGJ010000297.1 GCA_025923195.1 Chryseolinea sp. | reverse complement strand
TCCCAATTTGAGATCACAATATCAAAGTGATCAATCTACTAGGGTTTTTTAGTAAGAATTGCTTCCAGAAAATCCAAAACACAAGTTCCCAGCGTGAAAAAAGATAGTCCTGGGGTTGCAACCCTGCTGAAGAACTCCCTGTTTTTAGGCAAATTTCAATTGTTAAAAGCTTCGATGATAAAAATCTTTCGTTTTTGTGATTAAAATCCCAGCCCTCAAATGATCTTCTAAGAATTTTGCAAGGTAACTTCGCTAAAATTAACTTAACCAAAACATTATGAAATTCAATAGTTGGCTTGCTCTTACTCAGTCCAATATGATAAGAGTTTTTGGGATTGCCGTTGTGATGGTAGTCCTCAGTGCCTGTACCGAAGAGGCGATCACGCTTAATGCTAACGGTAAGGGTGGCGGCGGAAAGAATAGTCCGCTGAATGTAAATGGTCCGGCGAACAGTAACTCCGAGAGTAGTGCCAGCGACTACAAAATCGAGGTCTCAAGCGAGGGGGCAATCTGGACGTATGTCATCACTTTGTGTGAAGGCGCAAAAGGAGTGAGTCATTTTATCCTGGATCTGGAAAATTGTCCCGAAGAAGGGAAATCGGTGACCCTCGACAACATTCTTTGGGCGAAGGTAAATGGTGTGGATGCAGTACTTGAAACTTCAGAAGGAAATACGGGATGCGACGTAGCTTCAGTGACGTCTAACATTGTAAAATTTGATGACCTGGAAGATGCCAAAGTCTATACCATCGTTTTCGAGCTTAACCAGGAATATCACAATTTCCTTACCACAACGGCCTGGATAAAAGCTGGCACTTCGTGTCACGAGTTTGAAGTACTAGCTCCTTGCTGCCCCTTTTAATATAGAAAAAATTTACAAAGACGAGGCTGTGTATATTCACAGCCTTATTTTTTTTAGTCGTTCGTATCCCAATGGTGGGAGCATGTGCAACTTGTGTTGATTCTTAATCTGGTTTTTCATTTTGCTCCCCAGCAATTTTACGGTCGACGCTTATTTGCTAAATGGTTGCAATACCACTCTGGTCGAGATAGCTGAAATTCAAAACATTGCTATTTAACGCCTTGGCTATTTGCAGATGGGTTACAAGGGTTGTTCAATGCGTTACATTGCTGCTTCGTTATGCCGCTTGTGATGATTTGCTTTATACAGTGCATCTGGCGTAGGTTAATACTGCATGAATCTGATAAACTTTTCATCATGCCGGTAAGCGCGCGATCGGAGATCTGCCAGCCCAGGGGCAAGACTGGCTTGAATCCGTCTACACAGGTAGCCGTGGGCCGCAGTTCAAAGTAAGTAGAGCGGTGACGCAAGCGCAGAATGGAATCGGCCTTAGAAGTATTTCCAACCCAGTTGTTGTATAGTGCTTCAAACGGAGCCGCGAACTCTATGAGGTTTCGGCTTGGACCCGGATCGTCAGTTTGCGCAACACTGTTATTCAAGGATAGAAAATGAACTTCAATTTTGTTAAATAACCTCCTCAATGTGTCCGATGCTACGGCCGTATCCAGCTTAATGACGTCGGATAATTGCTTGTAGACCCTGTAAATTTCTTCTGACGTCTCAGCACCAGAATTTTCTTTCAGACCCCCATCAAGGAAATGATGGTCATCGTCAATCTTTCCAGCGGGACTGATATAAGGAAACCGGGCGCTCAGAAATGAGCCGGTACTGTACAAAAGACTTTTTTGGTTTAGTAAATTGTTCACAATTACAGCGGATTCAAATTGAGCCGTGTCCAGTGATACCGGAGCAAGAATGGCCTTGAGTCCCTTTTCGACGTGGTACGTATTGCTGAATAGCAATGGTATTTTGAAGTCAGGCTGGCCATCTGGATACCACAGGGAGCTAAACTCCTGTTGGAAGTATTGGCCAGCTTCCCCTTTTGTGTGGCGTTCCCAAATTTTATCCTGTAACCGTGACCGGTCGTTATACCAACTAATTCCCAGCGTTGAAAACCAAATATCGCGGCCAAGCAAGCCGATCAAGACTGGCGTCAGGAAATCATTTTGATAGAATTGCTTTACCTGTCGCATCCTGAGGCTGTCCATCATATTGTTTCTAAGTACAGCACATAGAACCGATGATCCAATGGTTCCGCCCGACGCCCCGGAGTAGGCAAGAACATGATTCTGGAATCTGTTATTCGAAATACTATCGAGGAAGCTAACTGATAATGTTGTCCAGGCGGCCGCACGAATTCCTCCACCATAAGAATTTACAACAAATACGGGATAACTTCCTTGATGGCGCAGGATTTCATCTTTCCTGGAAAGGACCCAGCTCTTAATGTAGCTCGTCAGGGTCGGAAGCGCTGGCTTGATTTTCCGATCGACAATCATAACATCGTGATATTTATTGTCAAAACTAACGGCGGTGATTATAGATATGACAATCAGGAAGCCAGAAAAATTGACTTTTTTCTTTTTACCCCAGATCATCAGTAGGAAAAATACAAATGAATAAAACACGATACTTGTAAGCACGACAGGAAGGGTAATGAACCGATAGGGGCCGTTGGCTGTAATGTATGGATAACAGTTGAACGCAAAAAAAATAAAGCTTGCGAGCATTACAACGATCATCATCCACGTATTGGCCTTCACATGTCTTGCCCGCTTCAGCAGGGAAATATTATAAAAATCCGGATTGTTCCTTACTGAGGTGATCATGATAAACATGCAAGCTATAGCATATAGACCAATAGTTAGCAAACCAAGTTGATTAGCAGAATAGCGGTTCAGCAAACCCAACCCGAGGACAACTAAGAAAAAGAATACAATCAGGAGGTAGTAAGCTCGTGGTGCAGAATCAAAGAACTTTTCAAGTGCATGATTCTCCATTAATACCATAAAAATCACAATTGATACAGTCAGCCAGAGCAGCGGGTCGAGAAAGTCAAGTGCATAAGGGATCTGAAAAATTTCCAGGGCCTGGAGAATTCCGCACGCAGGAACAATAAACGTAAGCAAGCCGAGCAATCTTGGTATATACGAGGCATCGATCGACTCACAGCGGGAATTCCAGTCCCCTCGTATTAGATTCTTAAAGCTAACGCTCGGTGTATCCTCCTGGTCTTCCCATTTTTCGGGAGCAAAATACTTGGGCCAGTACCAATAAAAAGTCGCCAGGATGCTAAGGATCATATAAAAAGTTATCGGACCCCAATGGGATGCATTAAGGTTGATGAGAAGGTCCTGACCTTGATCTGACTTCCACAACGCAAAATAGATGACAAGAAGACCGATCACGCTCACTCGGTTTTCCCAGAGAATGTGTACTACCGTTATTGCAAAGGCAGAAAAACGCTTTAGGTAGGCTCCTCTCCAGATAATATAAGTAAACACCAAAGCCAGCGCTAAAAACTTTAGCGAGGCCAGTATAGTAATCTGCCAGATGTTCACACTTTCGCCTTGTAAAAATCGAAGCATTAGAATATTCTCCAGTACATCGAGGCCTCCGGCAAGGAGGCACAACAGACAAACAACAGCCGTATAAGGACGGGCGCCGATCTTGCTAAATCTTGTCTCATGCAATACAACAAGAACATATAGAAGCGCTACATAGGCCAGGATAAATGCAAAATCCCATCGAATGTTTTTGATTGCGGCATCGATCATGGAGGTGATTTCAGGTTTATCGGTACAACTGGGTTGGATCAGGGCGCATGGATTCAGCCACTCTTTTCGAATGTTTTCTGCCGTGGGTTGATCCCAGGCTAATTCCAGTGCTACTATGCCGCCAGGTGTACTATCGGTTTTCAGACAACGGCCTGTATTTATTTGCGTCACAAGGGTAAGCAAGGCAAATGCAACGGTGAGACCAAGGGTGATCCTGGCGTGACTATTTATGAACGCATGCATAAGGCGTATGAAATTGCTTTAAAAGCAGAGGCCCATGCATCACTCTCAACAAAAGCAATGGATGGGCTCTCAATGCTCGAAACTTACTCAGAATTCGCCGGGATGGCAAGCACCAAAGGAGAGACAAGAAAACGTGCAACATTTTACAATGGCGGATGTTGAAAATACGTGGGGTCATCACCGGCGGATTTGTACTACACGGCAATAATGATCAGCCGGCGAATAGCGTCATCAATCGCTGGAATAAAGTCTGGGTTATGAGAAGTCTGAAGTATTGTGTCGACTGCAGTCTGGATGGATTCATCGCACGCGATGATCATTCATATGGCTTCCTTATCCGCGAGGGCGAACATTTCGACGAGTTTATTGAGTCAATGAAAACTTTTGACATCGCCTTAATGGGTAAAACCACTTATGATGTCGGATTAAAGGCAGGCGTAATTGACCCCTCACTCAATCTGCAGCAATTTGTCATCTCCTCATCACTGGATAAGACCGTCGATGATCGTATAAAAATTATATCCAAAAACGCATCCAAATTTGTCAGCCGTTTGAAAAGTGAAAAAGGGAACGACATTCTTTTGTCTGGCGGATCAACCCTGGCAACAAACCTATTAAATGAAAATCTAATCGACGAGATCCAGTTGCGCATTCACCCCGTTATAATCGGTTCCGGCATTCGCTTATTCGGAAGTCACAGTAAGACCGTTTCCCTCCAGGTGCGCCGGCAAAAACTCTATTCAAATCATGTCATGCTGCTTGCTTATGATGTAAAATACTGACATCCGATGATCTTGAAATACGGGTGCAGTGCGCATCGTCCTGTTAAGCATGCGCACTATACCAAACTATGGTTAAATTTATCCGGATTTCAAAAGTGGTCATGGCTTCGGTATTTTAATTTTCTGCCCTGGGAAGATCAAGTCGGGATTCTTAATAACATCCTTATTCATCGCGTGAATCTTCTGCCAGGTCGTTCCATATTGCTTTGCTATTTTACTCAGCGAATCGCCTTTCTTCACTTCATACATTTCATCAAAATCAGCCGCTTCGACATTCAGCATAAGATCGCCGGCACGCATGTCCGGATCAATTCGTCCATAGGCATCCCACATCTTTTGCTTTACGCTCTCCGAGGCCTTTGCGGTAATGTGTAATACGTTATTTTTTTCCTCTACGACCAGGTCCCTGGCTCCACTTTGCTTGGCTATGTCAATGACCGCCTTATACTTATCCTGCAGTCCCATGTCTTTATCTATTTAATTGTCATTTTATTTTCAACCTTGGCCGCTCCGGACTCCATCGCCGCCTTCATCGCATTTTGCACGCCGGACCGTTTCACATTACCTGTCAGGGTCACAATGCTATCCGCAACCGTTGCTGTAATCCCTTCTACTTTATATTTAGTTAAATTCTCGTTGACACGGGCGAGTATGGCGTCGTCAGCTGCTTTTTTCAACTCTTCAGGCGAAGGACCTTTCGGCTTTACAGTAACCGAATTAACGACGCTCTTTACACCCTTTATTCCTGAAACACTACTCTCAGCCTGCGCCTTTAGTTCATCATTCTCAACTTCCCCTGTCAAGGTCACAACCCCTTTTTCTACACTGGCGCTTACGGGGCTAAGGCTTGTATTGGCAGATAGT
>JAICGJ010000296.1 GCA_025923195.1 Chryseolinea sp. | reverse complement strand
CCAATGAGATGACACAACAGGCGCGCGCGCTTAACAGGCGTGTAGAGATGCGGATTCTGAAAGATTAATCCCTCAATTGAGCGTTAATAGCTTAAGACAAACAGGCGATGGTACGGCCACAGGTTTTCCGACTGACGTAAGTTTCCCGGTCTTAGCGTTAATTCGAAAGATCGTAATGTTGTCCGTGTCCTGATTGGCGACGAATAAGAATTCGCCTTGCGGGTCGACAAGAAAATTTCTGGGCGTTTTCCCACCGGTACTCTGGTTACCAGTAAGGCTGATCTTGCCGTCCTCAGCGATCGTAAAAATGCTGATAACATCAGCCCCACGGTTCGACATATATAGGTATTTTCCGGTAACATCTGTATGAATATCGGCACTTGAATTTTTTTCTGTATAGTTGCGGGGCAACGAGACCACAGAATCCTGGAGGACGGTTAGTGCCCCCGATATTTTGTCGACGGAGAATACCCCAACCGTTGAGGTTAATTCTTCGGAAAGGTATGCATACTTCCCTGTTGGATGGATCGACAAATGGCGCGGTCCGGCACCCGGTGTTACCGTCACCTCCGGGATAGCTCCGGGATGCAATGTGCCATTGACGGCATCGAAGTCATATGTATAAATCTTGTCCGTACCCAAATCTGTGATGTAGAGAAATTTATTATCCTGGGATAGGACGGCGGCGTGTATGTGCGGACTTTCCTGTCGCTCTAAGTTAATACTATTGCCTGTGTACTTTTTTGCATCTGAGACGCTGCCGATCAGGCCGTCCTTGAACAGTGATAAAACGGTTAGGTTACCTTCATTGTAATGTGCGATGATCACGTATTTTCCCGTCTTATCGACTTCGACATAGCAGGGTCCATCGCCGTAAGACGATTTATGGTTTAGACCGCTTAGCCTTCCAGTTGCGCTATCGATCCCGTATGCACTTACGGACCCGCCCTGATCCATGGCATCTGCCTTTCCCCGATTTACAGAATATAAATACTTGTTTGAGGGATGAATGGTCAAAAAGGTAGGGCTTTCAAGACTTGGTACGGTCTGGAGTAAAGTGAGCGTTTGCGTTGCTCTATTGAAGCTATAGGCATAAATACCTTCGCTTCCACGCACTGAGAACGTGCCAACATAAAGAACTTCTTTTTTTGCTTGTGCTAAACAAGAAGCCAAGAAAAACAGCAGACCAAACAGCAGTACAATTCTTTTCATAGGTTGACATGGTTTGTCTTTACACTAGTCATCGTGCCACCCCATGGCTAGGCAGACTCTCTGATGGCAGGGTGATATTGATTTTCTTTGAATGCGCAAGTGAGGCGAACAAATCACCGCTAGGTCGCCTCATTCTTTTCATGGTCTGAAAATCGCATTCATACAATCCAAACCGCATGGAAGGTCCCAGGTGCCATTCAAAGTTGTCCCACGTACTCCAGAAGTAATACCCACGAACGTCAATACCATCTCCAATGGCTTTGTGAACAATATAAGCATAATCCTGGATTGCCTGGAGTCGGAGAAAATCCGTTTCATCACAAACCCCATTTTCAGTTATGATTATCGGCTTTTTGTATTTAATCCAGTAGCGCTCGAGGCAAGTTCGTAAACCTTCAGGATGATATTCCCAGATGTCGTCGTGTCGCCGGCCAAGGGCCTTCATTTTTTCTGGCGTTTCCAAGTATGTTACGGGCATAGGATCATGGGGTATCCTGCCATAATAACTCATTCCAAAAAAATCGCATTTTTCAAAATGGCTCGGAACCCATTCCATGAACCACCAGTCTGAAAGCCTTGCGGGAAACCAGCCCAGCAAATTTTCAGCGGAAAAAATCGTTGCGTTATGTGAGATACCGACCTGGGCATTGGGATATTTGTGCTTGATGTAGTCATATATTTCATGGTGCGCGAGACTCATGTTCTTCACAACCTTTCCGGCGATGAAGGGGTTATTTTTGAACGGAGGAAAAAATCCCGTGATCCATCCATAGCTCGCATACACATTGGGTTCGTTGAATGTGTTCCAATGCGACACATATTGACCGAATCCATCCACAACTTTCTTTGCAAAATCAACCCACATCGGTACGTTTTCTGACTTTTCCCAGCCACCCATTCGCGAGAACCAAAGAGGATTGGTAAAGTGGTGAAGCACCATCATGATCCCAACGCCTTTTTGTTGCAAGTCCGAAATAAAATTATGGTATTCTTGCGCGGTGATTTCATCAAAAGCTGCAAACGGCTCTTGCTGGAGCCGGCTCCACATGAGGCTCATTCTGTAGTTTGGTGCAACGGCCGCGATAATGGCCGCATCTTCTGAGAATTTTTTTTCGTGATCTGTCGTCCGGTCGAAGACGGCACCGTTTCGGGCTATTACACCCTGCCAGTCGTGATCAAATGCCGTTTCAATTTGAGGAGCTGATGTGCTAGTTCCAAAGATAAAATTATCGGGGAACGTAAGTCTCATTATTTACGAGTCCACGCGCTCTGTGACGTTTCCCATTCGTCCCAGTAACACTGAAGAAGTTTTAAATCTTCTTCCAGGCATGGATAACGCTCGGCGAACCCAGGTATTCTGGGAAAATTGCCGGCACTGAGGTGGTTGGATGTTAGTCCGCCTGTCCACTCAAAATGCCCCGGGTCATAAGGATCCCTCCATCTTCCGCCCCAACGAAGTCCTAGCTTTTCTCCCATGACGCCGATCTTTCGCCACAGATTTGCATTGTGCCACACCGCCTTGGAATTAACGATCGGCACGACATCGATAGCCAGTCCGTATTGATGTTTTGACTGTCCGGCCCTAGACTTCGTGTAACTCCTTCCCATCGCACTGTACTCACGCTGCTTGGCGTGTGTCCGGTATGTTTCTACAATGGCGAGTTCAATGCCTTTAGCTTTGCAATGCGCTATCAGTTTTAATATCTGATCCCTGAAATAGGGATGCAAGGAATGAAGATCGGTTATCATGGGGATCGCACCGCGATCCTGGCCAAACGCATAATTTTCTACGTAGCTCCAGTTCTTCCAGGCATTGCTCTCTTCGTCCACCGAGAGCAGATTATTGGGATCCCTTAAAATAAAACCAGATGGATCCTCTCCGCGTGCAATGTCTCCCGTTATTGTTTCATACAGCTGGGCCGACAATCGAAAGTCGATAGGAGCGAAGAGGCTATTTACATTGAATTGAGCTGTGGCTTTGGAGCAGAAAAGCAAGGACGAGAGAAAAAGTCCTCCAATAACAAATTGACGCATTAATAGATCTTTTTTTAAAAGGCCAAATATATAATTTTTAGGGGAGTACAGAATCCGATATAAAAAAATTCCAGCTTTAAAGCGAGAGAGGAGCGAAAATAAAAAAAGGTCGCCTTGAAAGGCGACCTGGCGGATTGGTTCTAATTAACACCTGTATCACTGCCCGCAACTTTTTCCAGCTGTGATTCGTAACGCTTCTTCAATTCCGGATCTGACTTAAGGGCATCTTTGATTTTGTTGTAAGAGCTTGCCCCTATATAATCCTTCGCCATTGACTGGAACGTTTCCTGGATTTTAGCTGTTCCTTCCTCTTTTTTTGCTGCAACTTCCTTTATGAACGCAATTTCTTCAGGCGTAGCCTTGGCTTTAGCAAGCGCCGTTTCGTCATCAATTATTTTCGAAAGGTCATTATAACGGGCATTAGTAATCTTCTCATTGCCCTTCACCATATTGGTTATATCTTCCAAAAGACTTGCCTTCATGTCATTTACAGAGTCCATTGTGACTGCATATTTCTCCAACTCCGCATCCGTAATTTCCGTTGACGCGCTGGCAGCATCTTGTTTTTGGGTGGTATCATTTTGGGCCTGTATCGTTTGCACCGCGAAAAAGAGCGCAAACAACATAATGTAATTTCTCATATGGAAAATTGTTTAGTTAAACATTAAATTTTTTTCAATTACGTACTTCTCAAGTGTTTACTTCATCAAAACAAAATGATACACCAAATGTTATTGATTACCTCGAATTCTGATGAAAATTTCTTGATAAAATGGCCATGTCTGACGTAAGGTCTCGTTTCAAAATATTTTAATAATAACAGACTTGGTTTTATAGCAAAATCTGAAAATAATGTTACTGGTTATTTTTTATTTTTATCGGTAACAGTACCATTTGCGAAAACGATATTATCCCATTACTTTACAAGATTACCTAGCTAAACACCATGGGATTCCGTCAGAGGCTTGATGAAATCAAGTCAGGATTTACATCTGATTTTTGGATTGCTAATACGCTGGAGCTATTTGAACGATTTGCATTTTATGGTTCGACGGCAGTTTTAACAATGTTTTTGGCCAGGAAAGTAGGTCTGGTCAATGAAGCTGCCACGTTAGCGGGTCTGTTTTCGGGCGTCATTTTTTTACTGCCTATTCTTGCAGGTGTTATCGTAGACAAGTATGGTTTCAAAAAAACTTTGTTGGCTTGTTTTTTAATCTTTACCCTTGGATACTTTCTCATCGGGTTGGCAGGGATGCCGGTTGGGCAAGACATTCTAATGAACATCGGCAGGAAGAATTATATCCTTATTGTTCTTTTGATCACCGCAGTAGGCGGGTCGTTAATTAAGCCTTGTATTGTCGGCACCGTGGCGCAGACTTCGAAGCCAAATGTTAAGGCTCTGGGTTTTTCAATTTATTATACACTGGGAAATATTGGCGGCGCCATAGGACCTCTTTTGGCATTTCAAATCCGGGAGGGTCTAGGTATTGAATTTGTCTTAGTGATGTCCTCAATTACTTCATTTTTTCTTTTTATTGCTGCGTGGATTTTCTTTAAGGAACCAATTCCGAAGGAAGTAATCATGCAACGAACTTTCGGTAAAGTGTTCAATGATATGGTCCTCGTATTTGGCAACCTCCGCTTCATCAGTTTTCTGGTGATCTTCTCTGGATTTTGGATTATGTTTTGGCAAATTTATTACCTTCTTCCTTTTTATTCCACTGATGTACTCCTGTACAACAATTTCGAATTCCTCACGACAGTGGATGCTATTGCTATTATATTTTTAACCGTTCCTGTAGCAGAGCTTGTAAAGCGCTTACGACCCATCACGGCCATGACGTGGGGATTTATTTTTGCTAGTATTTCGTGGATCATTATCGGTACTATCCCAACTGTTACTGCGGCCGTTGTTGGAGTAGCTCTTTTTGCCCTCGGTGAATCAACCCAGGCACCGCGCTTTTACGAATACGTGAGTACGCTGGCCCCTAAAAATCAGCTGGGCACATTTATGGGTTTTGCTTTTTTGCCGGTAGCCATCGGATCGTTTGCCGCAGGACCCATAGCGGATTGGCTCAGAACTTCTTATCTTACGACAAACCCGTCATTGATGTGGTTTATAGTAGCAGGAATCGGAGTAGTTTCCACGTTGCTTATGATCCTCTACAATGTTTTCATTGCTCCGAAAGAGCGCTCATAAAACCTAACCCTGATGAAAGAGAATAAATTGTTCAAGCCATATGTAGCGCCCGAGGCGAACATGGCTGAGTTCACAGTGAAATCAATTTTGTTTGGTT
>JAICGJ010000295.1 GCA_025923195.1 Chryseolinea sp. | reverse complement strand
GTAACCCGATCCTTTTCTACGCCTAAGCGTTTTGCATTCTGCCTTCCGCTTTCAGCCTATTCATGAAAATTATAAATCTTAAACCCACCCTTTTTCAAATGTCTCTCTCCTTTCACCAACTCCAGGTCAGCATCCACTATCTAGCGAAGGATTGCATATCCATCGTATTTCGCTTTCTACCCCAGCATTTCTTCTGACTTCGTAGGTCGTCAGCCTCAGAAATATGGTCCCGCTTTAGGGCAATAGTACTAAACTTCTAGGCTTTTAGTTATGTTTATCATAAAACATTCTGCCTCTGACTAAGATAATAGCAGACGGATCCTGAATTCTTAGAAATACTTGTAAGCACACCTAAAAACATCACAACATGAAGCCGGAAAAGTTTTTTTTACAAGGATTGCATTTGCTAGCCAATATCAATCTTAACCTTTATTCAAAGCTTAAGAGCGAAGCGAAAGCCAAACCCGAAATCACTTTCATTGGTGAAAAGAAAGTTGGAGATGTACAGTCGCAGTTATTCATATTCAATGCCGACACGCTTAAAGAAGTAGCGCAATTAAAACATTTTGATGAATTCGAAAGGCATAACGATGGATCGCATGTATTGTGGCTGAATTTTTATGGCCTCCATGACACCAATTTGTTTGAAGCGCTGGGGAGGTGTATCGGAATAGACCGGTTTACATTGCGTCAGATCGTTGATACCACCCAACGACCTAAGGTAGAAGAATATGACCACTATTTATTTTTTAGCGTAAAGTCCATTCTGATAAAAGAAAATCAACTCCATGTGGAGCAGTTGTCCTTTCTTTTGGGCAATACATACCTGATTTCATTTCAGGAAGAAAAAGGTGATCACTTCGGACATATACGCCATAAGATCCGGGAAAACTTGGGCGTAATCCGTAAGAAAGGAAGTGACTACCTGTTGGCGCAACTCCTGGATGCCATTCTTGATAATTACTTTGAAACCCTCGATTCCATCCGGCGTAATATGGCCCTGTTGGGAGAAACAACCCTGTCGAATCCAAAACAGGCTACCTTGCTGGGCATTGAGGATACCAAAAAATCCACTGAGCTAATAAAGAAAGCGCTTATGCCATTAAAGGAAGCGCTTACCAATATTCTAAATGGCCGTACAAACTTCATTAGTAAAACTGATAAAAAGTATTTTCGCGATCTGAAAAACAGCTGCTCCAGCGCCTTGGAAGAACTGGAATCAGCACAAAAAACGCTTGAAGGTCTTACCAATATTTATTTTTCATCGCTGAGTCAAAAGATGAACGAAACAATGAAGGTATTAACAACGGTGGCTACGATTTTTATTCCGCTCACCTTTATTGCAGGGATCTATGGAATGAATTTCGAATATATGCCTGAGCTGAAATTAAAGTCGGGCTATTTTATCGTTCTCGGTTTTATGTTTTTCGTTTTAATTTTGATGCTGATCTATTTTAAGATAAAGAAATGGATTTAGGGAGCGGACAGCAAACAGCAAACAGCTTACAGCATGGCGCAGGACTTCAATGTTCGCAGGCACAGTACCAATGGAACCACAGAGACTCGGAGACACAGAGGAGAACTTAAAAGTTTGCAGGCTAAGCCGACAGCTGACAGTTTACAGCAGCGCGCAGGACTTCAAAGTTAGCAGGCACAGCTATATAATATCATATTGACCATGGACTTGTACGCGGCTGTAAGCTGTACGCTGTAAGCTGTGAGCTACTCATGAAAATCATAAATCCTAAACCCACCTTTCTTCAAATGGTTCTGCCCTCTCATCAGATCCAGGTCAGCATCCACCATTTCGCGAAGGAGGGCGTTTACATCGTATTTTGGCTGCCATCCTAACTTTTCCTTTGCCCTGGTAGCATCACCCAGCAGGGCGTCAACTTCCGTCGGCCGGAAATAGCGGGGGTCTATGCAGACCACTTCATCACCAGGTTGCAACGCACATCCTCCTTCCAAAACATCTTCAACTGAATCGATAATTCCGACTTCCTTAAGACCCTTTCCCTTGAAAATCAACGTGACGCCTACATGTGCAAAGGCGCGCGTCATAAAGTCACGGACCGATGTGGTTTCACCTGTGGCAATAACATAATCTTCCGGAGTTTTTTGCTGAAGGATGAGATACATGGCTTCGACATAATCGCGCGCATGACCCCAGTCGCGTTTGGAATCCAGGTTACCCATGTATACTTTTTGTTGTAATCCAAATACCATGCGGGCGATGGCGCGGGTGATCTTCCGGGATACGAATGTCTCACCGCGCAACGGTGACTCATGGTTGAACAAAACGCCGTTACAGGCATACATGTTATAGGCTTCACGGTAATTCACCGTGATCCAATAGGCATATAGTTTGGCTATTGCATAAGGGGAACGAGGATAAAATGGTGTCGTTTCTGATTGAGGACTTTGCTGAACCTTACCATATAACTCCGAAGTAGAAGCCTGATAAATACGCGTCTTTTCCGTCATTCCCAATATTCGTACTGCCTCGAGAATCCTAAGGGCGCCCATAGCATCTGTATTCGCAACATACTCAGGCATCTCAAAACTCACCCGCACATGACTCATAGCCCCAAGGTTGTATATTTCATCGGGCTGAACTTCCTGAATAACACGAATAAGGTTTGTAGAATCCGTCAGGTCGCCATAATGCAATTTCATGCGAGCGCCTTTATCATGGGGATCGTGGTAAAGGTGGTCGATGCGGGCAGTATTGAACAGGGAAGAACGTCTTTTCAGACCATGTACTTCGTATCCTTTTTCTAATAAAAATTCTGCGAGATAAGCGCCATCCTGACCGGTGATTCCTGTGATGAATGCTTTTTTCATTGGCAGCTAAGTTGGTTAAGGGTTATGGGTGGGGGTGTTGGTAGTAAGTAGTAAGTAGTAAGTAGTAAGTGGTAAGTGGTAAGTGGTAAGTGGTGCTGCTGTCCGTGGACTGTGGACCGTCGACCGTGGACTATTTCGCATAGGCACGCTCGATGCTGCCGTCCGTGGACTGTCGACTGTGGACCGTGGACTATTTCGCATGGGCACGTTCGGTACTGCTGACCGTGGACTGTCGACCGTCGACCGTGGACTATTTCGCATAGGCACGTTCAGCGCTGTCGACCGTGGACTGTGGACTGTGGACCGTGGACTATTTCGCATAGGCACGCTCGATGCTGCCGTCCGTGGACTGTCGACCGTCGACCGTGGACTATTTCGCATAGGCACGTTCAGCGCTGTCGACCGTGGACTGTGGACCGTCGACCGTGGACTATTTCGCATACACCGCTATTTTGCTCATGAAATCCTGATAGGCAAGGTTGATGCCTTCCTTCAGCGAGGTTTGATGATGGAAACCAAGCGTATGTAACCGCGAGGAGTCTAACAATTTCCTCGGGGTTCCGTCGGGTTTGGTCCTATCAAAGCCGATGCGTCCATTGTAGCCGACAACATCGGCGATCAAATGAGCTAACTCCAGAATGCTTACTTCTTCTCCCGTACCAACGTTTATAATTTCGGGTTTCTCATAACGCTGCATGAGGAAGTAGCACGCCTCTGCGAGGTCATCTGCGAACATGAATTCACGCAACGGGGTGCCTGAGCCCCAAACCGTTACTTCCTCAAGATGATTCTCTCTGGCCTCATGAAACCTTCTTAATAAAGCAGGCAGCACGTGGGCATTTTCAGAGTGGTAGTTGTCGCCAATTCCGTATAAGTTCGTCGGCATGACCGAAATAAATCGCTTGCCATACTGTTTGTGGTACGCCTGGCATAACTTGATGCCGGCGATCTTAGCGATTGCGTAAGCCTCGTTCGTTGGCTCCAGGTACCCGCTCAGCAGGCTTTCTTCCTGAAGCGGCTGAGGAGCAAACTTCGGGTAGATACAGGATGAACCCAGGAATAATAGTTTCTCGACATTATATCGATACGAGGCCTCGATCACATTCGATTGTATCATCAGGTTATCGTACAGAAAATCTGCGGGATAAATATTGTTCGCCAAAATGCCACCCACTTTAGCGGCAGCAAGGAATACATACTCAGGCTCGTGCTCCTTGAAAAACTCGTTGACGGCAATGGTATTGCGCAGGTCCAGCTCAGCAGAGCTGGACACAACAACGTTTGCGTGCCCTTCCCTTTGAAGTTTTCGGTAAATTGCGGAGCCTACCATACCCCGGTAGCCCGCCACATAAATTTTTGAATCTTTGTTCATTTCAGTGCATCTATCAATGCCTCGCAAGTTAATTGTTCTTAGTGCATTAACACTTAGGTTAGCACATCTAAGACAATTAACAAACCGTGCGGTAAATTGGTTGAAAGCGCGTTAATAGACGTAAAATCAGGTTTAGCCGCAACCGCAAATATAAGAGTCTGTTGCGTTATGCCATGATGGTTGAAATGTTTTATTATAGGAGTAACGGTGGTGTTGTGAGAGCAGAAATCGAGTGAAAAGGGGGCTCAGGGCGCGATTGTGTATATTTTTTGTTTAGGGTTTATTGAGATCAGAATGCAGGGTTCTCCACGTTGCTTGAAGGGGATCCTTCGTTCCGCGCATGCCAACACACAAGCCCCACTCCCGCCGATCTGGCGGGCGCGGCTGGATGACGGTTTCATAGGGGGCATGGGTAAAGGGCTTAAAATCGGCTAGCAACCATTTGCGCGTCTACAATTGACAGTTGGGTTCTTAATAATCAGAATTCAATGCTTAACTTCGGATCAAAAGCACGCTTTTCGTTCTTTAATGTCAGGTCTTATGTTGTTTGTCATTAATCCCGCCGTTAGCCGTTATGCCGTACCTAAAAATATTCGTCCATTTTGTTTGGTCAACCAAGAACAGATTTCCTTTTCTTAATACTTCTGATTTCCGGCAAAGTGTCTGGAAGCATATTTATGAATATGGAAGAACAAAAGGAATTCTGATAGATACGATAAGTGGATATGAAGATCATTGTCATTGTTTAATCCTTTTACGAGCCACGCAATCTGTTAGTAAGGTCATACAACTTATAAAGGGAGAATCATCCAATTGGATCAACAAGCAAAAAGTATGTCATGAAAAATTCGAATGGCAATGTGAGTATTTCGGGGTTTCCGTCTCGGAATCTGATTTGGATAAGGTAAGGCGATATATTAATAACCAGGAGGCGCATCACAAAAAAAGATCGTTTGACGAAGAGTTCGAAAGACTGTTGAGGAAATATGGGCTGGGTAAATAGGCTTACTTGGCTGCTTCCATGGGCTGAAGCCCATGGCAATCCCGCTTAGCATTCCTCCACTGCAATACAATAGCAGAATAAAACCTGCTTGCATCATAGGCTAAAGCCTTTCAAAATTCCCACATCTTAAAAATGTTGCTGCAGACTGAATGGGCTTTAGCCCCGCGGATGGATCTGCTTGAAAGCAGCCCGATGACTATTCAAAATTAAAATGCAAACTGCATTGACATGGCCTTCAGGCCATGGACCGACAAAGCGATAAAGCCCTACATTAAAAATTCAAGCTCTCATTTATTGTGCTTCCATTATTGTGCTTCCATGGGCTGAAGCCCATGGCAATCCC
>JAICGJ010000294.1 GCA_025923195.1 Chryseolinea sp. | reverse complement strand
CAGTCCACTCGGTTTTACGATGTCCGGAAAAAATTTGAACTATTATGATTTGAAAGAGCTCCAATTTGCCCTCAAGGAGTTTATCGTAGACTCATTGACGCATCAGCTGACGTTCGGCATCAGGCGTTCAGCCTGTTTCTGTCTTGGTGAAGGCGAAAATTTTAAGTTCTTAAATCGCTTGAATGGCGAATTAAAAATCTTTGAAAGAATTATTCCGTTGGCTCACCCCCGCTTTATCATGCAATATCGTAGAAAAAAGGTGATGGTGTATGTGAAGGATTACCTGAAAAAGTTGTCGTTAGGTGACTCGGTTTGATAGGTTATCCTGGGCGAAGTAATCGGATACACGTCGAACCTCAAACCTCAAACTTCAAACCTTAAACTCTTTTCCTAGCTCCCCTTACTGCCTGAGCAGTCCAAGGATCTTCTGGCCAGGAATGCTTGGGATAGCGCATTCGTAATTCTTTCCTGACTTCATGATAGGCTGTTTGCCAGAAGCTTTTCAGATCCTGTGTAACTTGTACGGGTTTGTAACCAGGAGAAAGCAAATGCAGCATTATTTTCGTCTTTCCTGCGTTAACGGTCGGTGTTTCCACCTGGCCGAACATTTCCTGCAGTCGCACTTCGAGTCTTGGCGTATCGCCCGTAATTGAATAGTTGATGGGGATCCTTGAGCCGCTCGGAACGGAGAGGCTGGAGGGAGCGAGCTGATCCAGCCGACCTTGTAGTTCCCATGGCAGCAATGTTGAAAGTATTTGATCGATGTTCAATCGTTGAAAATCCAGAGGTCTATAGACTGCGCTTAGAAATGGCGTTAGCCAATCATGAGCAGTACGGATAAGGTTGTCTTCAGTCACGTCGGGCCAGGGTTCGTCGGGTCTCCATCGACGAAGGCTCATGACTCGTGCCTGCCACTTACGATGTTCATCGTTCCATGAAAGTAGCTTCAACCCTTCGTTCTGAAATGTTTTAATTAGAACTTCGATTCGAGACTCCAGCGAAACATTGGAAAAAGGCTTGCTGGATAAAACTACATTCCCGATTCGTTTTTCGAGCGTGGATATGATGCCTCTTTCGCTGTCCCAAATAACGGATTCTTTATCCTCAGCACGAAAAAGTAGATCTTCTTCCAGCAGGGGAGCTGCCAGAAAAATCTTGCCCTCGCCTGATCCGCTGTCCAGTTGGGCTATGGCCAGCCAGGAATTTCGCATCAGTCCGTCATGCTCCGGCAGTCTGACCACGCGTCCCTGTGGGAGTTTGTAACGGATGCCATGTTTTTCCAGCTGACGGGCTACTCGCTCGGGATAAGCCTCTGCAAGTAATTTGCCGATGTCAGAATCTATTGGAGCGGAATCATCGCGATCGATTCTAAAAATTTTCCGCCATGACATGGCCAGACGCTCAATCCTATCAAATACATTTCTTTCACCAATGAGCCGTTCGCCACTGCGCCACTTTCGCAGAGCCTCGATCCTGATTGACAAATCACTTCCGGACTCTCTGGGAAGCGGATCTCGTTCTTCCAACGTTGCCGCGATATCAGTTGCCAGCGAAAGGAAGTAAGCAGTTCTGTTTCCCCCATTAATGACATCGAGAGCCGAGGCCTCTAACAACATATGGGATATACGCGGATGCGTGGGCAAGCGCAGCATTTCCCTTCCACGAGCAGTTATTTTGGTTCCCTGTAACGCGCCCAGCTGCTGAAGTATTTCCCTCGCCTGGCTCACCGCGCCCGCAGGTGGTGAGGTTATCCATGTAAGTTCCTTTGGATCTTCAACACCCCAGTTTGCAAGTTCCAAGACTAGTGGAGCGAGATCTGCCTCCAATATTTCCGGCTGCCGCGAAGGCTGCAACGTGTGGTGTTGGGTTTCCGACCAAAGCCGGTAACATGTACCCGGACCAAGTCGACCCGCCCTGCCCGCTCGCTGGTCGGCCGAATCCCTGGTAACCCGCACTGTTTCAAGCCTGGTAAGGCCACTTCTTGGATCGAACCTGGGTACGCGCGACTGGCCGCTGTCTATTACTGTGGTAATTCCTTCAATTGTCAAAGATGTTTCGGCAATTGACGTTGCCAGTACAACTTTGCGTCTACCGCCACTGTTAGGCAGAATGGCTTCCTGCTGCTTGTGAAATGGTAAGTCGCCATAAAGCGGGCATATGATTACTGGAAGGCTGTCATCTTCAAGTAGCTCGGCAACACGGCGAATATTACCCGAGCCAGGCAAAAAAACCAAAATATCTCCTGTCTGTTCAAGAATAGCTTTTCGGATAGTTCGTGCGGCTGAAATCGAAATTTGTTGTTCCTTGTCTGGAGGTATATAGCGCAGGGCTACCGGGTACTGCTTGCCTGCAGTTGTGACAACAGGTGCGCCATTAAGTCGAGATGAGAGTTTGTCCCCATCCAGGGTGGCAGACATAATTAAGATCCTTAAATCACTGCGCAAGACCTGTTGAACCTGTAGACATAACGCGAGGGCTAGGTCAGCCTGCAGACTTCGTTCGTGAAATTCGTCAAATATTACGAGACCGATTCCATCTAAAGTGTTGTCGGTTTGCATCATTCGGGTCAGAATACCCTCCGTCACAACTTCGCATCGAGTAGCCTTGCTTATCACGTTCTCAAATCGGACGCGATATCCCACGGTGTTTCCAACTTCTTCCTTAAGTATGGATGCCATCCTGGTCGCAACAGACCTTGCGGCAAGCCTTCTTGGCTCCAGCATTATAATCCTCTTCCCCTGAAGCCACGGTTCATCCAGCAACATTAAAGGTAATATCGTGCTCTTACCTGCTCCCGGAGGTGCCTGAACGATTATGATAGGCTGATGGCCTATTGCCGTTGAAAGCTGGCCAATGACCTTTTGGATCGGGTATGTCGTCGACATCCCGCAAAATAGATAATTTCAAAAAAAACTGTCGTAGGAGAGTTTAGACAACGCAGAAGAATGTTAGGTCAATTGAGTTTCGTGATCTGGGTCCTTCCAAAGATCAAACCCTTGTTAACACTTGCATTACCATTGTAAGACACCTGGGATTCGCCAAACGCATTTACCTTGAGATTATCCTGCGTGTTAAGCTTTATTTTGCTTTCCCCGAAAATTGTGGTCGTAGCCGAAAAACTCTTTACATCCTGGGTGTCGATCTCATTGTCACCGAAGAGTTTATACTTCTGATATTCGGCCTTGCCGGTTTTGATTTTCAGATCGTTGTCCCCAAACAGACTTGTTCTCAAATATTCGGTCTTAAGGGATGCAAGATTGATGTCGTTCTCACCATATGCTTTAAGGGTAAACCGTTCCGCCTTCAATGGACTATTGCAGGTGAGCTCCTGGTTGCCACGGATTTCAAGGTGTTCCAACTCTTTGTAAGTAACGTAGGCAGTAACTGACGCATCATGATAGATACTTCGTCTGTCGTTGCCATTTGTGCGATAGGTCTTTTCAGCGACCTTCGCGTCGTCGAGGTAAACGCGAAGAGTTTTTCCCTGCACCGTGATATTAATCTTGTCCGCGTCAACGTTGGAATACGTCAATCTGATATTCTCTTGATCGCCCTGTTCAAGGATCAGGTTAATCCTGGGGGAAACAATTATTTTATGAAACGATTTTAGATCCCTGGAAATTTCCTGAGCACGTGAAGCGGGAGCCATGAGGCTAATCAATACAATTAGGGAAAGGATTCTCTGAGTGATGTTCATGATTTTTGTCGTTGCTAAAGATAGGACAACTTCGCGGGCAATTACCCCTATGCCTAAACAATTTTTTGCTTAATCAACCAATAATAATTACATGACTTAGATATGTAACGGAAGGTTGCAGACAATAGTCAGTTTATTCCAATTTTTTTTTTATAGCCTTTCAATCATTGAGGCAGACCGACGGGTTTCGTTGAAAGATTTTACAATCCGTTTCCCTTTTAACAGGGATAAAATCTTATCGAATCCCAGGGAAATCAGGGATTACATATCGCCTGAGAAGGTTGTAATTTTGCTCTTTCAAACGTTTTCTAAATCGTATGTCATGAAAAAATTCGCCTTTCCATTGGTTGTCTTCGTGGGTTGTCTTACGGCATCGTGTTCAGAAATTTTGACGGCGACTTTTGAGGATGATGCTATCAATAGTCCCCCGGCTACCGATCTCCCTGGCAGCCCGAGGGGAGACATAATTCAATTCAATCCTGTTATGCAGCCACAACTTAAAGTTCAAAATTCTGATATTTCCGGATCAAAAGCACTGCATTATACACACGTTTCGATTGAAGATCCGCCACCTGTATCTGATCAATGGCTTAGTTTTAGAGGAATCGGAACGGATCTAACGGAAACGTTGTGGTTCCGGCATACCGCAGAAAACATGGGGGCCACGATACTGATTGATCTATCTGATGGCCACGTACATTTAATGGCCAGGATGCGCATCAAGTCTGATGGGGAGGTTGGACTTGCGACAGTTATTAATGATCAATATTCCGATGTCATTGGGAATCTTGCATCTGGAGTTCACACGGTAATATTTACTGCGTTTCCCGGCACGCTAAGATATAATGTTTCAATCATCCAGGAGTCGGGGCCTACGATCACTGCATCAAATAAGCCTATGATCACCGACAATGTGTTGCGTTTCAACAATCCTGCGCATCCCATGTTGAGCTTTCTGCACTCTGGTAGCTTGGGCAATACCTATGCTATCGGATCGGTCTCTATCTCGAGAAGGGAACCATAGACGATGAATGTGCATGGCAAGGTCTCATTCTTGCCGGGAGCTCAATTCTATTCCGTTCTAAGAGAATTGACCGGATTTGTAATAGCGGCTCTGACAGAGTGGAAAATTACAGTAACCATTGTGACCAGAAGTATTCCAAGGGCTGTGATGATAAATACCTTGAAATCCAGTTCGGTATGGAATGCATATTGGGATAAGAAAACGCGGGTTACAAAATAAGCCACCGGCGTTCCGAGAATTAATGCGATCAGGATCAGTTTAGTGAAATCGCTGCATAAGAGAGACACGAGGTTGGAGGCAGTAGCACCTAATATTTTTCGGATTCCCAGCTCTTTCATTCTCCTTTCAGCAGTAAAAGCAGACAAACCAAAGAGCCCCAGGCATGAAATAAAAATGGCTATAATGGTAAAGCAAGTCGCGAATTTGCCAGTAGTGATCTCTTGTTGGTATTGATTATTAAATTGTTGATCAAGGAATGTATAAGAAAACGGATAAACAGGATCAAATTTTTTATAAAGTGATTCAAGTGACTGAATCGACTCTTCCAGGTTGCTGGCGTCGAGCTTAACAAATAACCGCCATGTATTTGAGGGATAATACGCCATCACCAGGGGATCAATGGCACTACGAAAATTTTGATTGTGAAAATCCTTCACAACCCCGATAATCTTTCCTTTGCCAAACCACATTTCGAACGGAGTGCCTAGGGGGTCTTCCAGGCCCATCGCCTTAACAGCCGCTTCATTGACAATGTAATTTAAAGTATCGGCATCGGAATCACCGATGAAATTTCTCCCTTCTACGAGTTTCATTCCTAACACTGGAATGAGATTAGCATCCGATATGATGATTTTGAATGGAATTACTTCGTCTTTCTTTTTGCCGGGCCATACCGGATCAGATGTGGTATTGTTAACCTCGAAGGGAAAGTCGGTCAGCGCTGATATGCCAATAATTCCTGGATATTG
>JAICGJ010000293.1 GCA_025923195.1 Chryseolinea sp. | reverse complement strand
TACTTTTATGCTGTGTATTACGGGAATTGACGTTATTCTATAGCCTTCAACCTCTGTAGAGCCGGTAACTATATGCATTGTCTTTAGTCTTTCTGATCTTTCGGGTGCAAACACAGGAACACCAGGGTTAATTTCGCCTCCTGGACTCATGAAGAACGCATGATCCGGATGCAGGTGGGTTATAAAAATGCATTCTGGTTTATATTTCAAAAAAGCCATTTCACCTACGTCCAGCAAGATCTTTTTGTCAATTAAAATCCCTGAATGTAGTAAATGCTTTGGGTGGGTAGCGCGTATTTCGCCCCGTGTACCCAGTATTTTTACTTGCATTTTGTAAAACTTAAACGCGAGTCGCCTGAGCTATTAAATGCCTTTAGTTTATTCCGCAATGTCTTCGTCGATATTGACCCTTTTTTAATAGAACCAAGTAGAACAGAATTCAGTTGTAAAAAAGAATTTCCTCGAATTATCGGTTCATGATGCGCGGTTTTTTGTTGATGTACTTTGTATCATCAAGCTGTTTCAGCATAAAATCGGCTACGTCTCCTCTCGAGATCGAAGGCAACGGCCAAACAGACTTTATACGTTCACCATGGATGTAGCGTCCGGTAGGTGTCCCACCGCTGAGCACCGGACAACGGACGATTGTCCATTGCAAAGTGCTGCTCGTGATAATCTGTTCTTTCGCCTCGTGATCTTTGATCACACTTCTTAGGATCACAGGAATAAAGCTGTTCACGAGAAATCCCAGGTCCTCGCGGTGCTCTTTTACGCCTAAGAAAGATTGGTAAATAAAGCGTCGGATATTGAATTTCATCATCGCATTGACAATGTTTTCAATTCCCTTGATCAATGTAAAATCTCGCTTGAAAGGGCTCGATGCGCCGAGCGCTGAAATTACTGCTTCTTGATCCCTGATGGCATCTTCAATTTGGATTGCATTGGAAACGTCGCCCTTAAAAATGTTCATGTCTTTATTTCCTATTTTCAGCTTTGAAGGATTCCGGACATATGCTGTGATGCGATGCCCTTTGTCGACACCCTGTGAAACCAGATAATGACCTGTAGCCCCTGACGCACCGAAAACAATGATCTTCATCTAAATTATGCTTATAGCCGCCGTGACAACTTATTGACTGCTCTACCCCATTTCTTCACTTTGTGTCCCTCTCATTGTGAGAGCGCAAAATTATACCCTGAATGATTTTTTCAATATAACCAGAACAGTAGTTACAAGGTTTTAAGAGAACAGAGACAGATTTACCGGTTGTGATTTACGAATTAGAGTTACTGTGAAGAACGCCTCATGAAATTAGGAGCGATGTCGCTTTACTTTAAATATACCTGTATGGAAACAACTATTAGATTTAAGACAAAACTGAACATTAGTAGCCCCTCGTTCAAGCACGAAGGATTGATTCCCAGAACTTATACTTGTGAAGGTTCCAATGTTAATCCACCACTGTCTATTGAACGAATTCCAGAAGAAACGCTAAGCCTTGCGCTTATTATGGACGACCCTGATGCTCCCGGTGGAACCTTTGACCATTGGGTGGTCTGGAATATTCCACCCGTAAAATCAATTCCTGAAAATTCAAATCCTGGTTTGGAAGGAATGAACAGCATGGGTGAATTGGGATATACCGGACCATGTCCTCCTTCAGGCACGCATCGATACTTTTTCAAAGTATACGCAGTGGACGTCTTGCTTGATACGCAGAAAGGTGCCACTAAAGAAAAAGTTGAATTCGCCTTGCAGGACCACACAATAGCATATGGTGAATTGATCGGGCTCTACAAAAAAAAGAATTGACAACTTCTTTTCTGTCTTATCGTCTCGGTTGAGGCAACGAAACTAAGCACGCAGGGGTTTTGAAGGACAATACTGTCCACATCATAAAGGGTACCAGGTAACGTCAATTCGTGACCTCACCAAATTCATGCAATAATAATTCGGCTGCTTGAGGTAAGTCCTTACCGAAACAAATAATTCCATCGCTATGGCCTGCCATCGCAAATATTCTATGCTGAGAAAGTTTTTGCTCCCTAAACAATCGCCCGATTTCTTTAGCCATTTCAGGCGTGCCATATTCAATATTTTCGGCTGTTGCGGGCAGCGTATTTAAGAGTTTCCTCCATAATTTAAGATGATGAACATGGATGACCGCATGAACATCGCTCGCGTGCTCGTAAATCATCGCATGCGTTAGCGACTCAGAAGAGGCCATAATTGAGCCGGTCGAGCAGATTGCGTTTTTTTTCACATTATAGTCAGTTACCAATGCATAATGTTCTTCGGTAAGTTCTTTGAACCGCCCCGTTCCCGATCCAGAAATAATGAACTCATTTTTTCGAAATCGGATGCTAATATTTCCAAACCCAATACCATCTTCATTTACACCAATAAGACCCAGGTGATAAAATTTATTTCGCCAAACATTCAGATCCCTTATCCATATTTCCTCTAAAGGTGCAGAACTAGTCCATTGACAATTGAATTTGATGACACCCTCATCGTTCATATCTCCTTGACGTTTTCAGCGTACATTTTACTTATATGTTCTTCATTCGCCAGGCAAATACCTCGTTCCGTGATCAGACCGCTGATTAGCCTGGCTGGAGTAACATCAAATCCATAATTCCCAGCCGGACTGTCTAATGGTGTTATCAAAACCTTCTTAATTTCGTTGTCACATAGTCCATAGATATATTTGACTTCATCAGGATTTCTTTCCTCGATATGAATGTCTTTCACACCATCGTGAATATCCCAATCAAAAGTGGATGAGGGTAGTGCTACATAAAAAGGAATTCCGTTGTCATGTGCCGCCAGTGCTTTCAGGTATGTGCCGATTTTATTAGCTACATCTCCGGCAAGGGTTACTCTATCGGCACCCGTTATTACCATATCAACCAATGAATGTTGCATTAAATGGCCTCCAGCATTATCTACTATGACGGTGTGAGGAATACCCTGATTCATCAACTCCCATGCTGTTAAGCTTGCACCTTGATTGCGAGGACGGGTTTCGTCCACCCAAACGTGAAGATCAACCCCTCGTTCAAATGCCTCATAAATGGGGGCGGTGGCTGAACCGTAATCAACAAAGGCCAGCCATCCTGCATTACAATGGGTTAAAATATTCACCGCTTTTCCCCTCTTTCTTTTACTGATTTGTTCAATAATCGCAGCGCCGTGGATGCCTATTCTCCTGCAAAATTCGGCATCTTCCTGAGCGATAAGAGTAGCCATTTTTCGAGCGATCGTAATTCTTTCATTGGCTGTTTTTCCCTGCACAATAGCGTTTAATTGCCTGTTTACTGCCCATTCCAGATTCACAGCGGTAGGTCGCGTGGCTTTCAAAGCATCAGCCGATGCCAATATGTGATCAAAAGAATTCCTGTTACCGGCCTCGATTGTGGCTAGGTACATACCATATCCTGCAGCAGCACCAATTAGGCCAGCGCCTCTGACATGCATGTCTTCTATTGCATGGACCATCTCGCTTACCGTATGCAAGTCTTCTATAATAAAGCGATGTGGTAAAAAACGCTGATCAATGATGCTGATCACTTTCTCATCTTCGTCTTTAATCCAGATCGTGCGATAGTTTTTGTCCTGAACCTTCATATTTGTCTATTGCATGAATTTGACCAAATATACATCGGCAGTCGCCGAGAAACACATTGTTTAATCTTGATGAGATATACGGTTGATCGAAATGTTGCCATCGACAGCGATGGCTAAATGCACGAAGCCAAAAAATACAATACGAAAGCTAACCCTGCCGCTTGACTTCCAAAAGGCTCTGAAATTTAGCGATGACAGCGTGCCTTGAGGAGGAGGCGGATTCTCGGTGCGGGGTCGTATCGCAGTAAACGGGAAGACTCCGTCAATCAGAATCAAGTTTTTGAAACCATACCTTAATTGTTGTTGTTATTTTCACATGGTTAGTTCGGACTGCACAACTTGATTATAGAGTTTGAGCGGAGTTTGGTTTTAAGAAGGTCAGATTTATCAAAACTTTAAACATTAAGCGTCATGAAAAGAGAAGGACTTCACATTTTTGCTAACCTTTTCAGTTCAAAAGGTAGTGTTGAGAAAGCGGAAACTTCCAAAGAGGTTTTTACCACCTCTTCGGCACAGCCCCATGTTTTGCGGGAGAAAATGAAAGAAAGAAAGTTAACCCACGGTGAAACCGTGACAGCCAGCATTTCACCTGTACGGCTTGAAGCTGCTTCGGGCAGGATGGCATTGTATTTCTGTCCGATGGAAACGCTGGACGTCCATGAAACTATAACACCCGGAGATGGCGGCGATATTCCGTTGAGTGTGGTGGTTGAGGGACTCACGCTTCCACCAGGCCTTAAATCAGGACTATATACGCTGAAAAATGTTAAGTTAAGTTCGAACGGAACCATGCAGGTAATAGCCACGGCAGAAACGGCCTGGGAAATTGAATAATTGCGTAGTCGTTGTCTGTATTATTCAAAAAGATTCCTCCTTTCCAACGTTCTTGGTAATTCGGCCAATCGTATGGAAAGGAGAATCTCAGCTTTTTGCCTTTTCCCCAAAAATTAAGCAGGCGTCCAATCAAAGTAGCCATTCTGTTAATTTCCGGCCCTAACACACATCCATTGTCGCATGGTAATTAAAGCAAGGCTAATGGACTAAGAATCCGGGAGTTTGAAAAATATCATGAATGCTTATCAATGACCTGTTTCAGATACTCAGTACGAACAACCCCAGATTGTCGCCAGACCACATTTCCATTTTTAAAAAGCATTAGAGTAGGGACATTTTGCACCTTGTAAGCTGAAGCGGCCTGGGGGTTTTTGTCAATGTCTATCTTGATGATACGAGCTTTGTCTCCTACTTTGGTTTTTAGTTCTTCCAAAATTGGAGCCATCATTTTACAGGGCCCACACCACGCTGCCGAAAAGTCAACAAAAGTTGGGGTATTACTCTTGATCAATTCTGAAAATTTTGCAGCCATATTCACGATAGTTTATTTCGAAGACCGGCCCAGCTTCCTCCATTATACACTTGTGCATATCCATTTGACTTCAGGATGCTCTTGGCCGAAGAGCTTCTCATACCCGAAGCACAACATGTGATGATCGGCTTTTGCTTATCGGGTAGGCGTTTAAGGTTGCTACTCAATTTATCGACGGAGATATTGATCGACCCCTTGATATGCCCTCCACTGTATTCGCCTTTGGTGCGAACATCCAATATTATGGCACCTTGTTTTACCAAAGCTGCATAGTTCACCGAGGGGCCAATCCCAAGAAGTTTTTTAATGGACTCAAACATTGTCTAGTCTAATTAATTTGAAAACTTAATTTTTACTAACCATTTTCTTTCGTAGCGTGCTCAAACCAAACGGTAGGTATAAGGGGCAGAAACTTACCAGGCTCGTAAGAACAAAAATGAAAGACAGGGCGATCAATGCGATGCCCAATGTTCCGGTAACCGTTCCGGAAAAATAAAGTGCGGTCATGATAGCTGCGATTATCACCCGGATAATTCGGTCAGCGGGGCCCATGTTCTTTTTCATATTCTTTTTTTAGTAAAGTTACAGCCTGTACTACAGTGAATCTGTAACGAAAGTCACACACCGTGCCTGATTAATGTCAGTCATTAAACTGGTAGACACTAACAACTTTTTCCATGGCCACTTTGAACTCCGGCTT
>JAICGJ010000292.1 GCA_025923195.1 Chryseolinea sp. | reverse complement strand
TTTCGGGGCTGCCTTCGAGGAGAGGGTTGACCTCCAAGACTTTGCCCGTGACCGGCATAAACAGATCCGAAACTGTTTTAACGGCCTCTACTGTGCCAAATACATCATGTTCTTTAACTTCTTCTCCCACCGTGTTGATATCCAGGTACACGATATCACCTAGTTCACCCTGGGCAAAGTCCGTTATGCCAACAAGGGCAGTGTTGCCTTCAATTTTTATCCATTCGTGGTCTTTGGTGTATTTGAGTGATTCCGGGACGTTCATGTTTAATGCTTTTTAGGTGCGCCAAAAATAAATTAAAATAAGAAGATTGGAAAGTCTATTGCGCAAGGCTGAACCGTACCTGGGCACCAAACCTGGTCGTAGCGCGCCGGTATGAATTGGATACCTGAGGCTCGTTTATCGTTCGCTCAAAGTAAAGCTGGAGGTTTAGCTTCTGGTTAACTGCATAGAGAATATTCGGGCGAAGCTGGAAGTTAATATTTCCGTTCGTAATGGTATTGAGTTCACCGATCTTGCGCTGAATCGTTCGGGAATCGGATACGGTAACGTTCATTCTGAACGTGACATCATTCTTTAATACGATAAGCCTACCCTGCGACTTGAATGGAAGCTTCATATTGTTTTTCGTAAAGCCTAATTCCAGCGATACGTCCTTGGTGTTCATTTCCGTGATCTGCGCATTTGATATGTTTAAGGAAAGGTCGCGTTTGGTCTTATACTGGAAGTTTGCAGTAAGGCGACTTTTCGTGCGCATGTTGATTCCGATTAGCGGAGCAAATTGTTCCGAAATTAAAACCTGGCTAATGACATAAACAGGCATCGTGCCATTACTCCCAGAGCTGCCGAAGTACGAGTTGTTATATTCAGTTATAGGCTTGTCAATTTCCAGCGTCGACAAGTCGTTGTATTCCAGTGAATTCGAAAAATTAGTAACGTCATAGGAGGATTGATAGCCGTGCGATACCGTTATAGACTGGAATATGTTCTTGAAAAACCCAATTTTGGTTAATCCCGTATAGTCTACACGCCAATTGGGCAGGGGTGTCTTAGGAAAAGGCGTCAAGGCCATGGTCGCAGCATCCTTGCCTGAATACGCGGCAATGAATGCAGGGATAACAACATCCTGCGCGGCCGTATCATATTCGGTTCCAGTAGGATTCCGAAGATTCAAACGATTTCTAATGATTAAGAGATTTTCTTCGAAGGTTTTAAACACTTCTGATTCGGTATCACTATTGGACGAGTTAAAGGCGGTTTTTATGGTTAGAAATGAGATCCTGTATCGGCCGGACCGGCTGGGACTAAGGGAGGCAAAACCTGTTATAGGATCGCGATTTGGCACTAATTCGCCGGTGATTGCGTCATACTCGTCTGAAAATCTGTAAATTTCCTGGAACGCATTCGAAGTCTCCTTTCTGATATCGACAAGGATCTTAAGATCCGTGGATGGCTCGATTGTAGCCCGCATGTTCATGGTTTCATCCATCCGCTGGGTGAAAGGGGTTGTAAGGCTCCTGTTGGACGTAAGCCATCCCTTTTGAGCAGCCTTAAACCGGATGTTAGGGTCCTGGCTTCCCAGAATAAAATTCCATCCGGGTGCATCCCAACCTTGATCCATGCCAAAGAATTTTGGGGAAGGGTTGAAACCGGGCAATAATGTTCCCTCTGTTAGCTGGTAGGTACCATTTATACCTCTGAGCGACATGAGGAGTCGTAGAAATCCCTTTGCTACGCCAGGCACATTACTTTTCGTCGTATCAGCAGGTTGTTGTACTCGCGGATTTGTCGATGTTCGGGTGGGTTGCGGCTTCGGAGGAGTATTTAATTCCTTCAAGAATTTTACTTTGTTGTACAGCTTTACCATATCAATACGCCCTGAAATATTATTTTCACGACTGTTCTCGACAATATTTCTAAAATCCAATTCGTCAGGTAAACCAATGACAATATCACCCTGGTCAGGGCTATCCAGAGGACCAGCCCTCCAGTCATAACGGACCTGATAACGGTAGTCAGCACCCAGCCATTCCGTTACTGGTATTTTGTCTAGCGGCAACGTGTAATTGAGCGTGAGACTTTGATTGAAGTTCTTCATCCGTCCGAACTTTTTCAGATTTCTGATGATCTCAGACCTTACGGAGTCACCCTCGCCTTCTGGTTCATCGATTATGGCATATGCTCTAGCCGTATAATCAAAAGATAGATTTTTAGAAAAATTCCAGCGGAGATTATATTGACGGTTAAAAGTGAAATATTTCAAATAATTAGGATCGGATATAAAATTGTCGTTGCGGTATATATTTTTTCCAAATGACCTGTCAAGGTCGAAGCGGAAACCAAGATTACTGGGCAAGAAATTTAAGTTGAAGTCTTTTATCAGTTTCAGCCAGGGTGAATCAAAGGCCTTGGAATCTTTAAAGGGTTCAATACCCGTGGCTTTCGGAGTAAAAGCATAAGCAACGGATCCTCTATACTGTCGCAGTAGTTGCTCTTGAATTGTGAAGTTTCTCCTAAGTGCTTCACTGTAAGAATAACTGAACGAAAAATTTTCAATATCCCAAATATGTGATTTAGCATCAGGATTTACTTTAACCTTGCGCACATTCGTGAGGTTGAAGCTCCTTCTTATAGTGCGGTCGCGAATGAGTTTGAGGTAACTTTGACGCTCGTCCTCTGAGTTGAACGACGAAAGTGCGGCATCAATCCGTAAGTCCGGATTGGCAGGATCAAATTTGGGATTGATCGTTGTATTCTCATAACTCACGAACATAGGAATTTTGATGCCTGTGTTTCCCGGCAGCAACTTGTCGACCTGCACGCTTGCTGAAATATCATAAGCAGTTGTTTCATCGCGTGTTCGTTCGAAGATTTTGGAACTTACTGCACCGAACCCGAATGTGGTATGGCGGAAGGCTCCCGTCACTACAGCGAAGTCCGCAAGTTTTGCGCTTAATGTAGAGCTTACTGCCCATCCTGCTGTGCGATCGAAATCAGTGACGCGTAGTTCATTTGCCCAAATACATACGGAATGCATTTGCTTGTCTGACGTTCTTGGATTTCGCACGCCGATCATCAAGACCTGCACACTGCTTAAGTCAGGTCTTCCAAATATTCGGATGCGATGCCTGCCGACTATTTTGGGGCCTTCCCGGGGATACATTTCGGTGAGTGGAAAACCTTCCCGGTCGCGAGCCGCCTTTAAAGCATATAATTCAGTGAGCGCGAGATCGATTTCGTTTTCTTCCGGCCAGATCTCGCGCTCCACTGTAGTGTTAGCAGGCTTTGTTATCTTTAACGGTATCTCTATCTCATAATAGTTTTGATCGAAATCGCTTCCCATTCGCAGGAACACGCTCATTTCATCGTCGTCTGAATCACTGTTGGCATGAAAGAACATTTTCACTTTTCCGTAGTTGAAAAGGTCTAGTGAAGATATGTTTTTGTAGATAGCCCGGGCGTCACCGTCCTCCAGGTTGTCGATGCAAACTTGGATAGATTGCTCGTTCAATAATCTTGATACGGACGAGCTGTTGTCACGGTCACGCTGTACGCCGGGAGGAATTACATAAGGTGATTTTTCTGTATCTCCTGCAGCATTTTCTTCAAGGTTAACAACGTTAACCGTAAAATTATCGGCGCCCGGTTCGGGATCTTTGATCAGTGCACCCTCACGGAGATTATCAGTATACCTTCTCCAGCGGCTGCCAACCATTCTGAAATTCGCGAAGCGAAGAACAACGGGTTCGCGAAATCCTGTCAGAAGCATGCGTACATATTTGACGGACTTAAAGCCATCGATGGCCCCAAATTTATTTTCGAATTCACGCACTGGGATCCTGAAAAGGTACCATGTTACTTTTTCGTCGACATTTCCCCTATCATCGGTTTCAATTTTATCTACGACATATTCGTCCCCAATCTTCAGCTGATTGGGTTGCAGGTCTACGTCATATTCATAGTATTCTTCCAGTTCTGTCAAGGTGTTATCAGCGTTGAGATCTTCATTGTCCGGAAGAGTGCTCCCGGATTGTGCGACGGCGTCGTCCCCTGTGATAATTGGAGAATTGCTGTCATGACCATTAATTTGTTTATAGCGCTCAAGGATCTTCGCGTCGGCGGCGTCATACAGGCCATTAAGCCAGTGTGTAAAATTATCCGCCGAAGGATCAGTCTCTACGATTGGACGGGCAATAGGATTTACAGTATTTAAAAAACTCTCCGGCGTTTCTGAGAAAAAAGAAACTTCCTTATCCGTAGGAAGACCATCCAAACCGACATCCTGATTAGCCCTGGCGGAGGTGGAATTGTCAAATGCACCTATGAGATACGACTGAGATGACACATAGCCCCAATTGTTCTTCGTAGCGCCAGCGTCAAGGTTTCCGTCCGGTGGTAAGCCATTCTCAAACGCGTGCTTTGTGTCACGTATAATATCCTCAGAAACGCTGCCGAGTTGGAATACCAGCTTTCCGCCGGTGGTGTTTGACCTCGGGGGGTTGATCCCGTCATCTACTCTACCTAAATCTGTGTTTATAAACGGATCTAGCAACCAGAACTCGATGTACTCAATATTAGCTTTATCGAAATCCACTTCTGTCTCAATAGCGTTGGTAATTCCACCCCAGTTCCCTTCCGGGTTGGTTAAAAAACCATTGTTATCCAGCTCTGGATTGTAATTATAGGGGCCGCGCTCGCGAGGATAATAGGCCACATCAAAAATTTGTTCATAAAAAATTCCCTGTTGTAATTGCCGGAGCGGGAAAATTTCCTGAGGACCCACAGCCCTCACGTAGTGATTCTTGAGATCCTCAGCCGTGATGTTGTCAGGCTTAAATCTTCCTACATTTCTATATAGCTGATTATCGACCTGATACCAGGCGAGCTTAGCTCTCCTATATCCGGCTTTCACATCATTTATAGGTTCCGTACTGGGATCAAAACGATTGTCGTCTGTCTTCGGAGTAGATGCAAGCTTCCAGCCACCTGGGCTCATCAATGAATATGGTGTCGCCGAGTTTTCGAAGTCATCAATATACGCAGTTCCTTCACCGTCAACTATGTTGGACGTACCTGGAATTATCTGGGCAAATTCCCCCGTGAAATTAACGGTTGATTGTTCTTTTGTTTGCAGAAACGGAATGGCATCGACAATTTTTGTGAGCATCCGGCTTTTTTTGTTGATAGTAAAATCGACTCCGTACTGTAAATTTCTTGCAGGCTCTGTTCCTATCTGATTACGGCTTACAAGCGGTCTTTCGTTATAGTATAATACAGTGCTGCCGAGGTTGATATCCTCATTCAGATGGTAGTCGAAGCGCGTTCCCAAGAGGCTTCGGGTTTGAAAAGCAAAGGGATCGGATTGTTCATATTTTACTTCAATCTGTTTGCCTGAACTTAAGATCTGATCGCTCAAGATTGTTACTTTGCTGAAGGTATAGTCAACCACGAAGTCGGTTCCCTCAACCAGTGGCAAACCACCCGCGTATACCTTTACAGAACCTTGAGCAACACCAAATCCCGGAATAAGAATTTCTTTCGACGATCCTGCATTGTACAAACCCTTGATGTAGAATTTGTTTTTTGTAGCAAATAATTCCGCGTCGGCTTTTGTCGTGTTATAGAGCGTATCGTAAGAATATTTTTGAATTAGGAAAGTCTCATTTGATTCACCTCTGAAAGCTTGCCGGAGTCCGTCGCTAAAGGGTTT
>JAICGJ010000291.1 GCA_025923195.1 Chryseolinea sp. | reverse complement strand
AGAGCAGTACGTCATCGCCAACATCAGCGATATGAAACTTCACAGCAGTGACTTGGTTGCGGCAAGTTATACAGAAGCCTTGCATAAGTACAATCAATTGATCGCAACGCAGCCCGCGCTAAAGGATTATGTACAGGTATTAAGTCAGTATGAACTGAATTGAATTGAATAACACTTATTCACGATATATATATGGCAAGAATTCCGATAACGCTGTTCAGCACAACTCCTATTAGATTTTTTACCAAATATTTCTATGCCACCACAAATGGTGGTACTCAAAATATTTTTGACATCACCAATACCAGCGTACCGATTACTTCCAAATTTTATGAAGATTATGATGCGATTGCCATGTTGATCAATCCATTGATAACAGAGAATGTATTACGAGCCGATGGCAACGATCTGCTGGTACCCCTGGGTGGAATGCTGGTTATTCCCGATACGCCTCCAACCAACAAATGGCCACTGGTAATGATCGGACATGGTAATGCACTTGGCTATTTTGAAAAAGAAGAACCTGTAAAACCCGTGTTTGACGGAGACGGAAATGTGGTAACGAAAGGGCAAAAGAAGTTTACCGTGTTCCACGGCAATGAAGTGACTTCATACGCCGGGTATGCGACCTTCCAGGATCATTTGGCCAGCCAGGGCGTTGCTTCCTTTTCATTCAACCTGAATATTGTCAATAGCATCGAAAGCAGCGAGGAAAAACCTTTTAACCAGTTGGCAGTAGATGTTAATCAGCGAATACTATTATTTTTCCTGCACCTGAAATTATTAAAGATACGTGCCGGCGATCCGCTGACCATTCCCACATCGGGTGATAAATTTCCGATCAAATTCTATGACGGATCTACTTTGGTAAACCTCACCGATGCGTTGGTTGAGACAACTTCACCCAATGACCTATTAATGATGTTGAAGGACCTGCTGACTAATAATATTGATTTTTCAAAGCTGGGCATAATGGGACATTCAAGGGGCGCTGATATGGTAAGCAGGATACCCGCCTATTTTCACAGGGGCGGCATCATCAATGGAACTACATTTGTCATTAACACCGAAGTAGACAAAAGGATCAGGATTTTGTCTGAGCAGCTCAGCAAACCGGAACAGGATACACTCAAAATTATTTTTGCTCTGGAACCCGTAGCTACAAAAAATGAGACCGATGTCAATAACCATGGATACCTCATCAACAATGGCCAGACCCTATACATGGTCGGCGTGGGCACGCATGATGAAGATGTATCGCTTGACCCCGTAAGAATTTATGAATATCCCCAATGCCCTAAAATAATGATCGCTATCAATGGGGCCAGTCACAAAAGATTTAACAGCGTCTGGTATGACATCGAAAAAAATGCAGACAAGAAAAAAAATCCGCTGGAGCAACCCAAAGTCAAATTAAACCTGTTGAAATTCGAGAAACAGCAGGCCATTTTAAAGAAAGTGTATGGCGCCTGCTTTATTGCAACCCTCCTGAATAAACCAGCCTTGCTATTGGATATCGTTCACAAGAAATTGGATATCGATCTGCCGGATGCCATCAATTTTCAGATTGCGTGGAAATTTGGCCCGGCACTTAATCTACTTAATTCACCTGGTACGCCGGAGAAAGTACTAAAAACATCGTCGTTTAAATTTGAGCAGGAAGATATCGAGGTGTATTACATCGAAAAAAACAACGAAGGCAATGCCGTTGTCAAAGTTCCTATAAATGGTACAGGTATCAATTTGACCAGCTTCACGCATTTTAGTTTCCGCTTTGCCAAGGGTTTTTCTTTATCATCGAAGCCTGAAAGAATAGAAGAAAAAAATTTCACCATTCAGTGCTTTGAAAATGATACTCCGATCGGAAAATTAATTACCGGCGCCGATATCGAGACAGTAGAATTAAAAGCACTGCAGGCGTTCGACGAAGCGGAAAAAATAAATACTAAACCTGAATTTACTTATTCCATATTGCTTCAAACGATGGAAATAGCGCTTTCGTCTTTTTCCAAAACCGATTTGAACCGTGTAAACAGGATTGATATTACAGTTATACCCGATGAGACGAAGCCTCCACCCAATTCCGCTTCCAAAATTATTCTCGGATCGCTCGGCGGCGCCATTTTGGGCGCTTTCGCCGGCTCTTTGGGAGCGGCGATAACGCTCGCGATAATAAATGATGAAGATGCCAAACGTGAATCCAATAAATGGATGGCCATAGCGGGTGGCGGTGGCGCTGTCATTGGTGGCGTTGTAGCGATCTATCATTTTTTACCTGATGATAACGCTTTTGTTTTTGAAGATTTTTTATTGACCAACCGACCATGACATCAACAAACTTCGGATGAATAAGGACCTGCACATATTTTCTGAGCTTTTTTTCCGGTTTTTTCGACCGGTTATACTGGCTTCGTCCGATGTTTCAAAAGCAAAATTACTGGTAAGGGAACTGGGCTATTTGCCGCCTGATGAGTTTGAAGTGTTTGAAAGTTTCGGCGAAAGGATAGACGGGATCAAAGAATTGATCGAAACCATGCGCGATCTATCCGAAGATGACCTGGAAGATCCGATAGTATTGATCAATACTATAAAAGAGGGCGTTGAAGGCGTTACTGCCCTGATTGATGAATTGAAGAATATTTCTTCCGTTCTTGAATCCGAACTGGCCGGATCGGAGTTGCTAACACAAACGGATATTCTTGAAAAATTACCGAAAAAGCTCTATGATTTTTTATCAATCAATTACATAAAAAAATACCACAACAAGGCTTATACGGTTCTGAAATTATTTGGGGTTATTGAAGTCAATGAAATCGATACCGTTTCAAACGATCTTCTTCCGCCACATCTCGAGCGGATATTTCATTGGGAAAAACTGGGATCGTTTGTTACATCGCCTTTGGATTTGTTAAAAAGCAGCATAAGAAATAATGATGAATATTTCTATAACAAGATACTACAATTAGTACAGGAAGCAGGCCTCTCTCTCGGCGTTTACCCGCATTATGAAGGGGCCGACCTGGATATTTTAAAATTCATTAATAACAACGATCCGAATATAGAAAATTGGGAAGGCCTGCCAGCTTTGGAGATACTAAGATTTCCCTTAGTGCCTTCTCTCGTCAATACTCTTTCGTTCGATATTTACCCGTTGATCGACACCACCGCAAACAAATTTAAAGGCCTTGTACTGGTATTGATGCTTGACCCTTCGACGAAGGAAATTGAAATCAATGATCAGTTTAAACTCGTTCTTGACTTCACCGGTGTTGCCAATGGCCTCGGTGTTAAAATAGACGAGAACAATGAATTCAGTTTTGTCACCGATCTGTTCGATTCTCCACAATCCATGGCGGATAATGTACAATTTGATTTTCGCGCAAAGCTCACCACGGTCGATGATGATGAGAATAAAAAGTTATTTCAAATCGGCGTTTCCAATGGAAACCGGCTTGAGATCGGTTCGTTAAACCTGGCAGTAGGTATTGAAAAAAAGGAAAAGTCACGGATTTTTGTTGAGGCGGAATTGCTGCGCGGACTGATCGTACTCCGCTTCGACGAAGCCGATGGGTTTATTTCAAAAATCCTCGGCAAGGGCATTGAAAGCAGCTTTGATTTAGGCGTTGGTTTTTCAAACAGCAACGGTTTCTATTTTACCAACAGTTCAGGACTTGAGATAGATATCCCCACACATATTCAGCTGGGACCATTGGAAATACGCAACTTGCAGCTGAGTGTAAAGAGTGACGAAAAAAACATTGTCTGCCATTTTTCAAGTTCGATACTAGTTACGCTGGGGCCATTGAAAGCATTGGTCAATAATATTGGCATTTCATTCCCCGGCAAATCAAATGGAGAAGGAAGTTTTACTCAATTCGGTTTCAAACCCCCAACTGGCATAGGCCTTACAGTGGACGCCGGTGGGATTAAAGGAGGAGGCATTCTCGATTTCAATCCCGATAAAAAAGAATATTTCGGAGCACTGGAGCTGGAGTTCAAAGACCTGTTCTCTTTAAAAGCTTTTGGAATCATCAATACAAGAATGCCCGATGGCAGTAAGAATTTTTCGCTGCTTATCGTCATCACCGCTGAGTTCAGTTCCGTGCAATTAGGGTTGGGATTCACACTCAACGGTGTGGGTGGACTACTTGGCGCGCACCGCACTACAAAAGTGGAGGTGCTCAAAGAAGGCGTCAAGACCAATACCCTCAAAAGCATTCTCTTCCCCGAAGATGTCGTGGCCAATATCGATCGCATCGTGAGCGACATCAAACAAGTATTCCCACCGATGCAGGATCATTTCCTAATCTGTCCCATGGGTAAGATCGGATGGGGAACACCTACCATCATTACCCTGGAGCTCGGTATACTCATCGAAATACCTGCGACAGGTTTTAAGATCCTGGGCGTGCTCAAGGCACTTTTGCCGGAAGAGGAAAATCCGCTGCTCCGCCTTCAAGTAAACTTCCTGGGCATCATCGATTTTGAAAACCGCTTCATCTCCTTTGATGCAAGCCTCTACGATTCAAAGATCCTCACCTTCACCCTCACCGGTGACATGGCCCTCAGGCTCGGATTCGGCGACAAGCCCATCTTCCTGCTCAGCGTCGGCGGATTTCATCCCGCCTTCAAGGAAGTACCAGCCGACCTGAAGAACATGCGGCGCATAACTATTACCCTATACGACGGTGAAGATGCCCGTATCATCATTCAAACCTACCTGGCCGTAACTTCAAACACCGCCCAGTTCGGCGCCAGAGCGGAACTGTTCGCGCAAAAGGGAAGCTTCAATATTTACGGCTTTGTCGGTTATGACGTGCTGTTCCAGTTCAGCCCCTTCAAGTTCATTGCCGACTTCGGTGCCGGCGTGGCCCTGCGACGTCACTCTTCCGTGATCATGAGCATTCGGGTCTCCGGACAACTCAGCGGTCCTAAGCCCTGGGATGCAAGAGGCGAGGCCAGCGTATCGTTTTTCTTTTTCTCTGTATCGGTCCCCTTCCACGTCACCTGGGGTGACAGCAACAACGTACCCGACAAACAAACAGAAGATCTGCTTGCTTTACTGGAGGGCGCCATCAAAGACAACCGGAACTGGCTGGCCGCGATACCAGCCAACAATAAATTACATGTCAGCATCCGGGCCATTCCGGAAACCATGGCTGTGCATCCTTTTGGTATCCTTACCTTCAGCGAAAGACTTGTTCCGCTGGAGATTGAGATCAGCAAGTACGGCAACAAGCTTCCAAAAGATGTTCGCCTCTTCGAGATCAAAGTTGATGACATTAATCTCAAGACCGACGAGGCCCGCGAGCAGTTTGCTCCCGCCAATTTCTTCGACATGAAAGACGATGAGAAGCTGACGCGCCCTTCATTCGAGCAAATGAAGAGTGGGTTCAAGATCACAGGTTCGTCACAACTGACAGCCCCACCGAATGTGGTTAGCAAGAGTGTGGACTATGAGTTTAGCTACTTAGGAAAGACGAGGAAGCCAAGGCCGGACCGGTACGTATACCCCGGCCGTTTCTTCAAAGCCAACACCAAGTCGGCGGCAGTATCGCAGTCGTCGCTATCGCACCACAACAACCGTGTATCGATGAATGCGCCGGAGAAAATAATAGTAAAAGAAGAGCAGTACGTCATCGCCAACATCAGCGATATGAAACTTCACAGCAGTGACTTGGTTGCGGCAAGTTATACAGAAGCCTTGCATAAGTACAATCAATTGATCGCAACGCAGCCCGCGCTAAAGGATTATGTACAGGTATT
>JAICGJ010000290.1 GCA_025923195.1 Chryseolinea sp. | reverse complement strand
CAATAATTTCAAGAGCCTCATGGAGTGGTCGTTGTGTTATGCTGATTGACAAAGATTTCTGAAGGTCGACAGAACTTGAACTATAAATAAAGTACAACTTTGTTTGTTCACTCAAGCGGTGAAGAATTTGTTCGAATGAAATGGTTTGCGCCTTAAGTGTAATACGTCTCTGCAAAAAACTCTCCTCATTCGATTGAGCTTCTACCATTTGCAATGTTAGCAACATCAAGAGGCTAACGGCAACCTTCACCCTCCACTGTGAATGTACGCTCATCATTTTTGGTTACAGACAGGTTCAACGCTTCTGTAATCAAATTTAACATATAATCCGTTGAAACACTTTCAAAAGTTGCGGACAATTTGCAATTTCCTATGTCCGGATTGGCCAATTCGATAGAGCAATTCTGAGCTTTTTGGATGTATTGAAAGACTTCCCGGACAGGCGTATCCCTAAAAACAAATCTATGGGTGGCATATGCCCATGCATTGCTGTTGGCCTCGCGAACGACAAATGCATTTTCTCCTTTCCTTAAGGAGGTGGCCGCGCCAGGCTGCAGCACGACGCTGTCTGTCGGGATGTAGACTAGAACTTTGCCGTGATCCACACTCACTTCCAGAACGTTTTCCTCGACTTTTACATTAAATGCAGTACCCAGTACTTGTACCGTTGCATGTTCCGTCCGAATAATAAATGGCCGCCTGGCATCGGACTTGATATTGAAAAAAGCCTCTCCGTTTTTTAAATGTACCTCGCGCTGGTCGTCAAAATTCGCTGGGTATCTGAGAGTGCTGCCTCTGTTCAGCATAGCCGATGACTGGTCCGGAAAAATTATTTGGCTTAGCGAGTCAGTGGTTGCAGCAACAAACTCAACAGGACCGTCATTTCGGAAATTGTAATAAACCAGCCAAGCAAGGGTTGCTATGAGCAGTGCAGAAGCTGCTATTTTAAATAAATTACTTCGAGATTCATCGTTGTACCGACCAGCGTTTTGCGGACTCGTTTTGGTTTTTATCAAAGTATCCCATGCCCCCTTCGCGTTTATTTTCCTCGGACTCTTAGCCGGGAGGCTTCCCGTCCAGACATGCTGTATGTCATCAAAGCGCTGTCGATTTGCTGGTATCTCCAACCAGCTGTGCAGCGCCATAGCTTCCTCAGGACTGGCTTCACCAGCCAGGTACTTTGCTATCAATTCATCGTTTACTTCAATTTCATTTCTCACAATTGGCTCTGTTGTATTAAATATTTCATTCATTAAAGTGCGCACGCAGTATACGCAGGGCCTTGCTCATTTGGTTCTCGATTGTATTGACTGAAAGATCCAATGCTTTGGCTATTTGCGAATACTTCATTTCCTGATACCTGCTCATTACAAAAATGGTACGGCATTGGTTCGGCAATGTATTAATGGCCGCGACTATCCGCGCCTCCAATTCATCAGGAAAAATCTCCGGATACTGAACAGATGACGTTTTTGCTGCATTTTGTTCCTGAAATCTTTGTTGGACCGACCTGCGATCCAGTTGGTTAATACACTGATTATACACGGCTCTGTACAAGTAAGACTTAACCGTGTGAGTTATTGTTAATTCTTCACGCTTCTCCCAAATTTTCAAGAACATGGATTGCACAATATCTTCCGCATCGTCCATATCTCTCAAGATTGTAAAGGCATAGTGACACAGATTTTCGTAATAGGCATGGAAGATCTGTTGAAAAGAATGTTCATTCCCTTCTTTAATTTCCTGAACAATTCGATCGTGCTCTAGCACAATTTCCAGTAGATTTTGTCCAAATTAATATTAATATTTCCTTGTCATAGAATAAGACAGTTGAAGTGTCGACTACCACTATTCAGCCTAAGACAATTGTTTGCCCAACGAAAAATGTTGTTTCATTGTATTTATTTGACACTTCAATGGACGTTCGGACCGGCACGTTGCCTTCCCACAAACTCGATTTTTTCTGATTTCGTTAATGGTTAAAAATGAAATCCTATGAAGGCAGCGACAGAACGGAAAATAATAAGATGGGTTCACATTCTTATTAGCATACCCGTATTGGGATATATTTATGGACCGGTGTCGCAAATTCCACAGGCTGTAACGGTCGTGCGTTGGATAATCCTTCCTTCAATAGTGCTTTCTGGCCTATGGTTGTGGAAGGGAATGGTAGTCAAGCGGTGGTTTCAATAAAGCAATTAAATGTCGTAATGAAACCAATTGCAAGCCATACCTGGAAACGAATTCTGCTCACGGTGATTATCGTCGTGGCTGCGTGGCTCGTGCGGCTAATTATGTTTCCGCAGATGCTATTTTTCCAGCATGTGATTGGTTCTCTCGTCCTGATCATTCTTATTCAAATCGTTTGGGAGATCTTTCTGGCCATTCACAAATTTCTCGATAGAAAAATTCCGTTCTCCGCAGGACTATATTGGCGTATTACATTGCAGTTGCTAATAGGAATTATGTTCATGCTGGGATTTATTGCATTAATTGTGTCCGGCCTGGATGATTATTTGCCCTTCCCGGTAACAAATGTTACGAAGGGGATGATGATCGTTTCGCAGGTTTTGATGTCAATCGTTATTAATATGACGTTTATTAGCGACCATTTCATAAAGCAATGGAAAGAGGGGATTCTTTTTGCCGAACGCCTTGAAAAGGAAAAAGCCGAGATGAAATACCATCACTTGAAAAACCAGGTGAACCCGCATTTCTTGTTTAATTCACTCACTTCGCTGGATGCCCTAATAAAAAGTGATCCCGACCTTGCTTCAAGATATGTAGGGCATATGGCAAAGGTGTTTCGCTACGTGCTGGAACATAAGGAGAACGAAATTGTTCCGTTGAAAACAGAGCTTGAGTTTATCGGACATTATTTATCACTGCAAAAGATCCGGTTCGGAGATGCCCTTCAGATTGATGTACATGTGTCTGACAAAGCAAAAGAAAAAGGGATAGTCATGGTGACGTTACAATTATTGATCGACAATGCTATTAAGCACAATGAAATCCACCTGCAATATCCACTCAAGTTGCAGATCGCAGAGCGAAAGGACTATCTCCTGATCAGTAATAATAAGCAACCCAGGATAGTGATGAATTCCAGTAAACAAGGACTTCTTCAGTTGATCGAACTTTATGCATATCTCACGGATCGTGCTCTATCAGTTGAAGATGGACCTGAATTCTTTTCCGTTCAAATTCCTCTCCTATGAATGTTTTGATATTAGAGGATGAGCCACTTGTAGCAGAAAAAACCATAAGCCTTGTAAAGAACCTGCGACCCGGCTGGACGATTCATGGGCCGGTTCCCAGCGCCAGAGAAACAAAATCGTGGCTTCAAAAAAATAAAGCGCCTGGGCTTATCCTGGCAGATATTCAGTTATCGGATGGAATAAGTATTGATATGCTGGCACAACTCAAAGTGGAGAGCCCGGTTATCTTTATTACAGCTTTTAATCAGTATGCCATTCGTGCCTTTAAGATTAATAGCATTGATTACATCCTGAAGCCCATCGACACGAATGAACTTGAAGCGGCTTTCAAGAAATTCGAAGCGCAACAATCGAAATCACCGTCCGTAGACCTCAAAGCAATCGCTGCCTTCCTGAATGAGAATAAGGACAGGATTACTTACAAGGAGAATTTCCTTATCACACAAGGGCAACACTCGCAACTCGTCATGCAGAACGACATAGCCTTCTTCTTGAAAGAAGAACTGGTTTTTCTGGCCACAATGGATGGAAAACAATATGTTGTGGACTACCGATCCCTCGATGAAATCGAGGAAATTGTTGATCCTCAAATTTTTTTCAGGGCGAATCGACAACACCTTGTACACCGCCAAATCGTAAGGGGATTTAAATCGAATAGCAACGGAACCCTGGCGCTAACGTTGAAAGGGTCGCCGCAACCTGTTATTACGGTAAGCCGAGAAAAGGCAACGACTTTTAAGAAGTGGATTGAGCAAACAGTTTGAAAAAATCTCCGATCAGGTTGTTTGGAAATTAGATACCAATCGGTATCTTTGCACCATGCGCAACCCGGAAGTAACAAAACAAACCATTTTAAAAAAATCGGGAATTCTGTTTAACACCCAGGGTTATAAGGCAACATCTATCAGTAATATAACCGACGCAACCGGCCTAACTAAAGGGGCAATTTACCGGCATTTTACCAGTAAAGATGCGCTGGAAATTGAAACCCTGGTCCACTTGTCGGACGTTATGAATGAAAAGCTTAGGCAACGGATCAAGGATCAACCCACGGCCGGGAAGAAATTGAGAGCTGTCGTGAAGTACTTCGAATCGTATATTAGCGACCCTCCGGTTGTGGGTGGTTGCCCATTATTAAATGCAGCAGTTGAGGCAGATGATGCTCACCCTGATTTGAGAAAGACGGCCAACACAATTCTAAGTGGGCTCAGAAATTCACTGATTTCAATTCTTGAAAAAGGAATTTTTTATAAACAGTTAAAGAAAGGAATTGACAAAGAATTGTACGCGACGCTCATCATTGCCTGCCTCGAAGGCGCGATCATGATGAGCAAACTAAGGGGTAATGATGACGACATCAGGCGCGTCATCAAACACTTGGAAAAACAGATCTCTGATATTGAACTTTGATTTTTTTTGAAACATAAGATACCGATTGGTATCTAATATTGGGAAAACCATGAGAAAACTCCTCACAAAAACAATCGGCGCAAGTTTAAACACGCTTGCCTACATTGCACCCGAAAAGACCGCGCGAATAGGATTTGAATTATTCTGTCGCCCCATTCGTCCGACGATCAGTGCGAAGCAACGAGCTTTTCTAAATTCCGGCCGACACGAAACTTTCGAACACAAAGGGAACAATATTCAGACTTACCGTTGGGGCAACGGGGACAAGAAAATCCTCATGCTCCACGGTTGGCAGAGCCATACATATCGCTGGAAAGCGTACATCGAACATCTCAGCACGGAGTATTCTGTCTACAGCCTTGACGCACCTGGTCACGGACTTTCGGCAGGGAAGTTGTTAAATGTTCCTTTGTACAGCGAGGTCATCGAAGAACAAATAAAAAGAATTGGAGAAGTTGATGCTATCATTACGCATTCTCTTGGCGGTTTTGCAGTTTTTTATTCATTCCACAGAAACCCATATTTGCCGGTCAGTAAATTGGTTACGCTTGCCTCACCGGGTGAAGCACAGGAATTTTTTGATTTCTATACCCATATGCTGCGACTGACAAAGAAATCTACGGAATTAGTGGTGGGCCACTTTGAAAAGATCTTTAATAAAGATCCAAGCTTTTTTTCCGCACCCGCGTTTGCCGAAGCGCTTGAGATACCCGGTCTCATCATACACGATGAGGACGACGCCGAGACACCGTTTTACCATGCTGAGCGCATCCATAGGGCGTGGAAAAACTCGCGCTTGATAAAAACAAAAGGATATGGTCACAATTTGAGAGCACAAGAAGTTGTAAATGCAGTAATTCGTTTCGTGAGTGATCCCTTGTCCTTAAAGGTTCCGTCTCAAATTGCCGTTAATAATCATCGGTAGGTCCTTGATGAGAGTTTTAAAATGGCTATCATTTGCAGTCAGTATGCAGCTTGGGGTAGTAATCATTAAGCATGCTCATAATAAATTACAAACCAAGGCGCTAGACAACCGATTGTTGTAGAAATCACAACTGTAATCAAACAGGCGGCAACCCTACTTGCAATATCTTGCTAAATAATTCCGCTTACTCTCCGGCTTCCTTAAGAATAAGCTTTCCCCAGTAGCAATT
>JAICGJ010000289.1 GCA_025923195.1 Chryseolinea sp. | reverse complement strand
TGAAAGTCTTTATCTTTTTCAAAAGCCGGATTTTTTTTCGTCTTAAATGACCCGTCTTTTCCTTGTAAAAATAATGCACCTGGCTGATGTCGGGCGCCACAGATATAAATATCCTCGAGGCCATCCTCGTTCACGTCGCCCTTTGCCATTTTAGGGCCGGAGTAAGAGTACATCTTGGGGAGCAATAATTGGCGTTTGAAATCATTGGTATCGACCGCGTCATGCTTCCAATCCAATACATTAGTCTCTTCCCACAGTGGTTTTACAACGGTAGAGTAAGTGTAAGTTATTTTGGCGTCTTCGTAACGCGGAGTTACTGTATTCTTTACAGAAATATTCTTCATTAACTCCGTTTTATCGTCAGGCCAAATGACTCTGATAGAGTCAACCACACTTTTATTGGATAAGCCAAACGACAATGGTACATACATAGATGACTGAAATCCTCTGACGGAAGAAAATTGCTGATATTGAACATTTCCACCAGTGTACACTATTACCTTTGCGCCTTCAATTATCTCCTTAGGATTGGATTTTCGGAGATCTATTGTTAAGAAATTCGCCTTCTTGTTTTCGCTGGTCGTATTTCGATAGAGAACAGATTTTTCATTCATAGTGTTTATTAACAGATCTAAGTCTCCGTCGTTATCCAAGTCAGCATAGGCTGCACCATTCGATTTAAACAATCTGGAAATACCCCACTCTTCTGATTTTTTTGTAAACGTCAGATTGCCATTGTTCCTAAAAATGAAATTACCAACCTTAATTGAAGGCATCTGTCCAATTATTTGGTCTACATTGGCCGTAATACCCGTCTGACGCGATTTGATCCTCTCATCAACCGTATACTTAAGGAACTGCATGTTGGTATAATCCTTTTCATATCCATTGCTGACAAAGAGATCCTTCCAACCATCGCCATCAAAATCTGCAAACAAGGACGACCAACTCCAATCTGTGTTTGAAATTCCCATTAGCTGCCCTATCTCTGAAAATGTACCATCGCCATTATTCAGCTGTAACATGTTACGCATCGACTGATGATGAAACCCAGAGTTGATAAGTATCCTGTATTTATCATAATTGTCATCTCCTGACGAAAGTTTAATACGTTCATTGCTTTCCGGTAGCATGTCGAGCGTAAAAATATCGGGCAGTGCATCGTTATTGACGTCTGCTATATCTGACCCCATCGAGAAAAGGGAGACATGCCCCGTGGCTTCGCGTATGGAATTCGTAAATGTTCCGTCCTGATTATTTATGTACAGGTAATCTTCCTCGTTAAAGTCGTTGGATACATATACATCCGGCCATCCGTCCTCATTAACATCCGAGACCGCCAATCCTAAACCAAAACTTAAAAGATTATTGATGATACCTGACTTTTCTGAAACATCGCTGAACTTGCCAAGGTTATTTTGATATAGCTTGCTTTGAAATTTAGACCCTTTTTGTTTTTTAAAATTTACCAGCATATTGTTGAATCCGGCATACTTCGGCAATGAATGATTCAATACAAATAGATCGAGATCTCCATCTTTGTCGTAGTCGAAGAAAGCAGCATGTGTTGAATAAGAATTATCTGCGACGCCGTACTCCTCTGCTTTTTCTGTGAACGTGAGATCACCATTGTTTATGAAGAGAAGATTTTTCCGAAGCACTGAATCGCCCATTGCAGAGCGGCACACATAGATATCCATCCACCCATCCTGGTCTATATCCGTAATTGACACGCCGGTCTTCCAGCCTTCTGCCGCCGCAACACCAGCCTTCTCAGTAATGTCTTCAAATTCAAGATTCCCTTTATTTAGATATAACTTATTGGGAACTTGATTTCCTGAAAAATAGACGTCTGCAAGGCCATCGTTGTTAATATCTCCAACCGCTACTCCACCGCCATTAAAGTAGTATGGATAATTCAACACATTGTTCTCTCCTGACTGAACGACCATATTTGAAAAGGTGATGCCTGTTTTATCCGGAGAAAGCTCAACAAAGAGTTTTTGCTCTGCTTGTTTTGAGCATGCAAAAAAAACCGCGGCGATGAAATAAAAGAAAACTCTTCTAAGCATGGTCAAAATAACAAAGTCAATCTTGCAATCTCAATAAAAAATTTTGAAGAGCATTAGTTCAACATTAATCCAGGCAAGCGCCTCGAAGTTTAGAACAAAAAGGGTCAGCAAAATCTGACCCTTTTTAGTTGTTTGTTAATTCACCTTTGTATCTAGTTCGTATCCCACCAGAGAGGAGTTGTTATTTTATCCGGTCCGTTCAGCAGGGTTTCTTCGGCTTTTCTAACCTCTGCACCGTTGGATACCTTCTCATCATTAATGAAAGGAATCCTTCGAATCCAATCGGTTGCTGGATTTGCCGGCGTGGACGGCAGATCCGGATTGTCAGAATTTGCAACGGGATATAATTTTAGTGCACCACTGCGTCGGATGTCGGCCCAGGCCTCCACGCCTTCCGGATACAAAGCCAACCACTTTTGCAATGTGATCTGCTCCTTCTGCACATCAGGTGTCGCTCCCCACAGTACAGGAACATCGGTCAGCGGCGGTGAATTCAGAAAATCCCCAGGTGCAATAGGCGTGTTTGTACTGTTGATGTACGCATTTATCACAGCATTATCTGTAATACCCCACTGGAGCATCGAATTCCGGATACCGTTTTCATAATGAGACTTTGCTGTTCCACCGCCCACATTCCAGCCAAGTAAAGTAGCTTCAGCTTTCAGAAAGTCTGCTTCAGCAGTAGCCATGACATTAGACGGCGTTTCCAGGCCCGTCACTGAATTCCAACGGTCACCATGGTGTGAGTTGGCATCTGCCTTATTAAGAGGCGCAGCCATATCTGCAGATGTAAGACCATTCCTTAAGCCTTCATAATCTCCCGTGGTTACAGCAGGAAGGAAGTAGATGGGCATGCGTGGGTCGTCGAATCCTTTTAAAACAGACTCCATCGCCGCACTCATTCTGAATTCATTCCAGTCCATAATAGCCAATCCGTTAAAGTCATCCCCTTTCTTGGTTCTTGTGATAAGCGCATCATCGCCTGGACTTGTAGTAAGCGTGCCGGAAGCGGCGGCTTCCTCCCCTTCCGCCTTAGCTCGTGTAGCATCCACATTCGATATCCTAACGGCCAACCGCAGACGAAGTGTATTGGCAAACTTTTTCCATTTGTCAAGGTCACCACCGTAAATCAAATCAAAATCTGCAAAAGCATTACCGCCAGGGAAGTTATCCAACGTGGCCACTACACTATCCAGTCTTAGAAACATGTCATTATAGATCACATCCTGCGCATCATAAGGAACTCCAAGTGCAGCTATGCCTGCGCTCTTGTAGGGAACCGGTCCCCATGTGTCCGTCAAGCGGTGAAATGTATAAACCCACATGATGTTTGCAAGGGCATGTTCAGCAGAAGTGGGGTCTGTTTCAGATAGAATTGTCTGCAGCTGAGGTACCACTTCCGTGTAGATCGGATTCCAGGCAGCCCGTATCCAGTCCATTCGGATCACGAGCCGGTCAGAAGGAAAATAGGTTGTGGTATTAGCGAAGTATTGACAATATTGATCATGAAAAAGATTCTGTGCGATCTGATAGTTCCAGCCATTATTCGTTGCTGTGGATTGAGCCTTTGAGAAAAGGAAGGGTATCTGGGATGGTGTCAACACCGAAATTTTATTTTTGTTCGTGTTGATGTCATCATAATCATCTGTGCACGACATGACCAACACGATGCTGCACAAAAGTGCAACCCAACCGTATTTTCTTAGAATGATTGTATATTTTTTCATACACTATTCGATTATTATTAAGTATTAGAACGTAAGCTGTAAGTTAAGACCAATGCTACGCGTTGAAGGCAACGTACCATAAGAGATACCCTGCCAATTACCATTACCCAACGACATATCTGGATCAAAAGCCATCCTACGCCTTCCAAGTCCCGGGATATCGAGTCTGGATTTTCCTCTGTATAAAAAGAACAGGTTACGGGCAACGAGTGAAAGTCGTGCCGACTTAATCACGAACGAACTCGGTACAGGTATAGAGTATCCAACAGATAGTTCCCGAACTCTGAAATTTGTTGCATCGTAAGTGAAGAACTCGGCTGAGCCATAACGTCCGCCTGATGCAGTCGTCCAGAAAGCCTGGGCATCGATCGTCTCATCTACAGGATTCCCCTCGGAATCCACTCCACCCAAATTCCAACCTCCTTCGCGGTAATTCGCAGTTACCTCAGGCGCTCCGTTGTAGGCAAGCAACTGCTCTGTTCCATCCATGATGGTACCACCGATCCGGCCGTCAATCAAAAGGCGGACAGAAAAGTCTCTGTAGGTAAACAAGTTGGTTAACCCCAACGTTGCTTTGGGATTGAAATTACCAATAACAGTCTGAACCCCTGTAGTAATAGACGACAGCGGGACCCCTGCAGGAGTCACTAAAGGGGTTCCATCGTTAGAATGGCTTACAAACTTACCAGCATCGTCATACACATCAGCCGTATTCATCCAGAAGAAACCCACCATGTCACCGAAACTCTCACCTTCCCTTATTACTGGAGTTGCAGACCTCCCAAAGCCGGCATCCACTACCAAAAATTCTTTGACCGTTTCTGTGAGTTTAACAACTTTATTCCTGTTCATACCCAGGTTAAATGCAATGTCCCAAGTTAAACCGGCCTTTATTGGCGTTGCATTCAATACCAATTCAAGTCCCTTGTTTTGAATGTCACCAGCATTAATGTATTGACTTGAGTAGCCTGTGCCAACCGGGAGGTTAACCCTTAACAATTGATTGACTGAATTGCTCTTGTAAACTGTGAACTCGAATCCCAGACGATTTTCCAAAAACTTTGCATCGATACCAAATTCGAGGTTCTTAACAATTTCCGGTTTAAGATCAGGAATAGCTTTGGTCGGATCCCTGAAAATAAATCCATGCCCGGCACCTTGAGCATACGTATAGGTATTAAACCTCAATTGTGCTCTGCCACCATTACCCACTTCGGCGTAGTTACCGCTAAGTTTCAGGAAAGAAATTGCTGACGGCATGGAAATCATATCCGAGATGATGGCGGAAAGACCAACCGAAGGATAGCTAAATCTATACGGCGACGGAAGGCGTGAATCCCATTCAGTACGCAAGCTCGCGTCAAGGAAAAGTGATTCCTTAAAAGCCAGATTTATCTGACCATATACAGATTGTGTCTGAATTTGAGATGCCTCTTGTGAGAAGTTTGGATTGGTTGCAAAATTTAAACTAAAGACGTTAGTAACGTTCAGGCCATTTGCATTATTATAGACGACTTCATACAAATTATCCTGTAAAATTGCACCTACGCGGTAATCAATTTTCAGGTCGGTGGTGATACTATTATTACCTTCTAAGATTAAGTCAAACCACTTTTGTGTTACATCGATGTTGGTCGTGCGGTAGGCTCCACCGGGGGCTGAGAGCCCAATGGTTTTGTCATAAAAAATTCTTTCCTGATTATCATTAATCATATCAAGGTTAGCGCGACCACTTAGATGTAGCCAATCGGTGATATTATACCTCAGCGAAACAAAGCCCATCACGCGATCGCGAATTTCATTTGTTTCCGTACGATTTACGATCCAGTATGGATTTTGATATAGTGCAGGATTTATTACGGGGTATGGAGTAGGTACCACCGACCCTAGATTGTTGATTGTTTCGAAATTTTTTGCGTCGTTCAGGCTAACGTTACGCGGTATCTGGTAGATAGATGTTGGAGGGCTAAGGGCAGATTCACCGGTTTCATATTTGCTATCAATCTCCTGCGTAATG
>JAICGJ010000288.1 GCA_025923195.1 Chryseolinea sp. | reverse complement strand
CATAATTTTTTCAGGATTAAAGAATCATGAAGATCAGGAAATTGCTAAGGCTCAGAAGGTCATCGAAGAATCCTTTCACGAAAAAATCCTCATTGAAGACTTGGCTTCGAAGTTTGCCATGGGCAGAAGGAATTTTGACAGGCGCTTCAAAAAAGCCACCGGCAACACGCCGATTGAGTATCAGCAGAAAATAAAAATAGAAATGGCGAAAAGAAGCCTTGAGTCCACCCGCAAGAACATAAACGAAGTTATGATGGCATCGGGATATTCTGACTCGAAAGCTTTTCGTGAAATCTTCAAAAAATTAACCGGGCTATCCCCTATTGAGTACCGGAACAAGTTCAATAAAAATGCAGTGGCTAATAAGTAAAGCCGTTATAAAAGCACGATCCGTATTGCCTTCAAAAAATATTCTTATGGCGCTTCCTGTCGCAAGACTATACAATACTCCTTTTGCCAATGTGCTGTCTCAATTGATTCACTCGACAATCGAAAGGCACGCAATTACGATGCGCTTCATTGCCATGCCGCAATAATTTGCAAGATCAAGACTCAGAAATTAGGAGTCACCATCTACCTGAAAATTCCCTTTAATGTCCCAAAATCGTTTTCGTACAATTGGGTGCACATTTTCGAACATCGATTTGTTCTTTTTATGCGTTTAAGTTAAATAATGCAACCTTTATAACTTAGCATGATCTTTCATTGCAACTAATCAGTCTGATAACTTTTATTGTATGATCCGGAATTATTTTAAGGTGGCGTTGCGCTCAATCTTTCGAAACAAGTTGACAGCCTTCATCAATATTGCAGGCCTTGCCCTGGCGATGTCATGTGCTATCCTTATTTACCTATACATCGCCGACGAGGTGAGCTATGAGAAATACCATTCCAAAGCCGACCGCATTTTTCGTGTGACACGAAGTTTCCACTCACCGGAAGGCGAAGTAAACCTTCACCTGGCCAATGTTGCACCGCCTATTGGTCCGCTCCTTAAGAATGACTTTGGTGAAATTGAGACGATGGCCCGAACTCTAAATTCGAACCTTGTCATTGGACTTGAGGAAAATGGGCAGTTAAAAATTTCAAATACGGAGCCGGAAATTTTTCTTGCTGAGCCGGACATTTTCAAAATTTTCGACATAGAAATAAAATCAGGTGATCCGTCCAAGGCGCTTTCCCGTCCTTTTACGATCATGCTTTCTGAGACTTCGGCAAAACGTTACTTCAATGATGAAAACATAATTGGCAAAAGATTGCGTGTAAACAATGCGTTCGATGTGGAGGTCACCGGAGTCTATAAGGATTTTCCACGCCAATCACATTGGCATCCTGAATTCCTTGTTTCGTTTGTCACGTTAGAAAACGATAACATTTATGGAAGGGAAGGATTAGAAACGAATTGGGGAAATAACTCCTTTGGCACTTATTTGCTTTTACATGAAGCCGCGGATCACAAAAAACTTGATCGTGGCTTTCCCGCGTTTCTGGACAAACACTTTGGAAATTATGCCAAGTCAAAATGGGGTGTCCCACCGGATTGGAAGGCATCACAAACTACAACGTTATTTACGCAAAAGGTGACCGACATTCATTTGCACTCCCATCTCGACGATGAACTGGAAGCGAATGGAAATATCAACAATGTTTATATGATGGCCATCGTCGGTCTTTTTATCGTACTCATTGCTTGTTTTAATTTTGTAAACCTTTCAACTGCGAGGGCAACCAAGCGGGCCAAGGAGGTGGGAATGAGAAAGGTCGTGGGCGCGTTCAGATCACAGCTTATCAATCAATATCTCAGTGAGTCCGTTTTAACAGCCTTACTCGCGCTTGTACTGTCAGTGGTAATCGCATTTGTCACTTTGGAGGCGCTCAACAAATTCACAAATAAAGTATTGACTCTTGACTTATTGCAGAATATTCCTCTTGCGCTTGGTATTATATCATTTGCGCTTATAGTTGGGCTACTTGCGGGAATTTATCCGGCGTTTGTCATTTCATCTTTCAAGCCAGCAGTTACCCTAAAAGGACAGCAGGGAATGTCGCCTGGAAAAAGTTTTCTGAGGAAAGGACTGGTCGTATTCCAATTTACGATTTCCATCGTCTTAATTATTGGTACGCTCATTATATTCAAACAACTTGACTACCTGAATTCCCGCAGTCTGGGATATGATAAAGATCAGGTTGTAACCTTACCCTACTATTCCGAACTGGCGCAATCTTATGACCCCTTTTACAATGAACTTACGAAAGTTGCTTCCATAAAGAATGTTGCACGATCGTCAAGAATACCAACGGGAAGATTACTCGATTCTTACGGATCGCCGCGCATATTAAAGGGCGATAGCCTCGTGGATATAACGATGGATCTTAAATCGATATCCACCGATCCCGAATTCTTTGATACATATGGCATTGGCATTGTATCAGGAAGAAAGTTTTCCAAGGATATTACAACGGACGATTCCCTTGCGTTTATTATCAACGAAGCAGCCGCCAAGGAAATTGGTTGGGAAAACCCTGAACAGTATGTTGACAAAGAATTTCAATACGCTGACGTAAAAGGGAAGCTAATCGGAATTGTTAAAGACTTTCATTTTGAATCGCTGCATCAGAACATAAGGCCGATGATCTTCGTTCAGCGCGTAAACAACTACAATGCCTTGTCTATAAAGATCACTAGTGCAGAGATGAAACCAGCTCTTGATCATCTCGAAAGAATATGGAAAGAGTTTCTTCCTGGCAGACCATTTGATTACCAGTTCCTGAGCGAAAGATATCGAGACTTGTACACCATGGAGCAGAAGCAAAGTCAGCTCTTCACTGTGTTTTCTGGACTGGCAATCTTCATCGCAAGTCTAGGTCTATTTGGATTGGCAACATTTAATACTTTACAACGGATTAAGGAAATTGGAATCAGAAAGGTTATGGGTGCATCGGTCTCCAATATACTCACCTTGCTTTCAAAGGAAATTATCGTCTTGATCCTGATCGCCAACCTGCTCGCCTGGCCTGTTGCCTGGTACTTTATGTCGCGGTGGCTGGATACGTTTGCCTATCACATTGAAATGGACTTATTGTTGTATATGGCTTCAGCGTGTATGGCAATAGTGGTGGCATTGATAACCGTGAGCACACAAACTGTGAGAGCAGCGTTAAGCAATCCCGCAAAAACGTTGAGGTATGAGTGAAGCGTACAGCTGACAGCTGACAGCCGACAGACTGGCCTGCCACTTACCACTTACCACTTACCACTTACTACTTACTACTTACTACTTACCATTTCAAAGCGCCATAATCTCGTCCCAGACTTTCTGGATAACAGGAATTCCATTTTTTGCATTTTCCTCACGCACTCGCAGTACGCGTTCGCCGGGATACAAAATCTTCGAATCGCGATCAGGGATCGATCGGTGGTAGTCGTCAATGATTTGCTGGAGCAATGTTGGTATGGTACTGGCGTTTTTAAGTCTTGCCAGGTTGATCGTAATAAACACCTGCGACAAGTTGTTTTCAACATTTTGCTTTGATACCTCCAGTACGGGAAAGCCTGCAGACAGAACAGATGCCAGGATATCCAGGAGCAGTGACAGACCTGAGCCCTTCCAGTAGCCGATCGGTAGTGTCCTCTCCGATTCCCTTATCGACGCCGGATCCGTTGTGAGCACTCCTTGTTTGTCGTAACCGCCCGGCACAGGCAATTGCTGATTTCTGAGAACATGAAGGTCTAATGCCCCATAAGAGAACTGCGACATGGCCATATCAAGAACAATGGCCTCATTCTGATACGGAACAGCAATGACGAGGGGGTTATTGCCAAGTTTACTGTTTATACCACCCCAAACGGGCATATTTTTAATTGTATTGGTCCATCCAATAAATGCATAACCTTGCTTAGCAGCCCTCCATCCATAGGTTCCACCCCGCATCCAGTGGTTCGTATTGGCAATTGCGACACAACCCATCCCCTGTTGGCCGGCGATTTCGATAGCGCGATCGGTGCATACCAATGCATTTAGAGGGCCTGGTCCAAGCCTGCCATTCCATTGCTCCAAAACCCCGGCTCTATGAATGCAGACTGGCTCCTCATGAGGTTTGACGTATCCATCGATCACATATTTAATGAATTTTGAAAAACGGTTGACGCCATGCGTGTACACCCCTTCGAGACTATTCACCGTATAAATGTCCGCCAACGTTGCAGCTTTGTCCTCCGTGAAATCATATTTAAGGAGAATGCGTTTAAACTCAGATTCCATGACCGAAGGTGGAATCCTTAATCCCGATGTGACTGTGGTCGCCATTTTCTGAACTTAGCTTACTTAATTTGAATATCTTAAATAAGTGAAAAGTTATAAGTGAAAAACTAAAAGTCAAAAGCTTATTCACTTTTCACTCTTCACCTTCACTCTTCACTTTTCACTTAATCTCCACCGTCTTATCCAACGGCATGCCTAGCTTCTCATAAAGGGCTTTCCTACCTTTTTTATCATTGTTTAGAATTTCCAGTGCAAATTCAGCGACAGGCTTGGCATGCTCCCGAGGCACTACAACAACACCGTCGCCATCGGCCACAACTACATCCCCAGGGCGTATCAGAACGCCTCCTATTGTCACGGGTTTATTCACGGACTCCAGCTCGTTCCTCCCCGGACGAATTCCACGACCCCGGTTCATATGGTCCATATAGACCGGAATACGCTGTTTTATTATTTCATCAGTATCCCTTATACCGCCGTTGGAAATAATTCCTCTCGCGCCTTTGGCCACCCAGGCCAGCGAATTATTGGAGCCCACTGAACCGGTATCGCCATCGCCCTGAACATCGAGTACGACGATGGACCCGGGTTTGACATGATCAAGATAAGCCTCTGTGGATAATTTCGAATACCAATCACCTTCCCACTTTTGAAATTCCTCCTTCGGCATAGGGTTTTTCACAATCCGATTGGTAGGAATGTATCGTGCAGTGACTGCGATACCACAAACCAAATGCTTCATGTCGTCCGTATCCTTCCACAAAGCCTCGATACGCTGATCCATCAAGCCAGCGTCCCTCAGACCTACCATGTCCATGCCGTCAGACACGTCAGCAACGCGCAATCCATCGTAAAGCTTAAGAATTTGTTCGTCAGTGAGTTTCTCCTGTGCTAAACCAACGACGGGGATCAAAAATAAAAATGCGATCAGGTGATATAATTTGTTTTTCATACCATTGAAATTTAGTTGGGCGTTTAGACTATCAATTTAGAAATTCTTCATCAACGATTGAATTTTGACGATTAGATTTTCAATTTGTGGGTTCATGAAATCGTAAAAACGAATTGGGTCATCACCCAAGAGCCGGACAAGGCATGTCAATAGTGACCACCAGTCCCCTCGCAAGAAAGGTTGTTCAATTGATGTGCATTGTCTCGCCGCGTCGGATGCTGATCCCTGAAAACATCCTCAGCCAGGCGATCGACAAAATAGTGTAGCTACGCCGTTACTAACTTCTGTCGGAGTTAATCTCTAAAATCACTTCACTGAAGATTCACGCGTTCAATGCGAGGCGCAAGTATGTGCAATGTGAGCCAAGCCAGCAGGTAGGCAGCCCCACAGATAATGAACATAATATAATAGGCGGTCTCTATCTCGCCGATAGAACGATAATGGACAAATAGGCTCTTTTGGACAAAGAGAGACAGAAATATTCCCCCTAGAGAGCCAAACATCCCGCCGATGCCAGTCACCGAACCCACTGCTTTTTTGGAAACATGTCTGAAACTGTAGTGAAGATATTAGCACTCCATGCTTGATGCGCAGCTGCCGCCCATCCAATAACCAGCACGGCCAGCCATACATTGATGCCTCCCATTATCTGTGCAAATACAATCGGGGT
>JAICGJ010000287.1 GCA_025923195.1 Chryseolinea sp. | reverse complement strand
CGCTTCCACGGGATTGCTTTTCGCCGCTTTCCACACTAACGTCGCCACCGTGCAAAACATGATCAACAAAAGAATCAACACTGGGAGGGTATAATGCCACCATTGTAAGACAACTCGTTCGGAAAATTTTTGTAAATACATTTCACCCGACGCAATGATTATAAACAAAATGATGTGCAGCGCTGCAACTGGAGCGAATGCGTTTCTTATCAGTAGGCGGTAAGTGAGTGTATAGTTCAAGAACATGGCTTATAAAATACTTTGTTTTAGCCAAACGTTATACCACATTTGTAAAGCTGAAATTCATCGTGAAATCATAGGAATACAGATATACTATATCGCTGATTGATTCATTCTGAAACACCGCCATCGTTTCACTTTAATACGCTGAAGCCTGGCTTGGCCAATCGATGCAGCGATCAGGTAACCGGCATCCGTTATTGGGAGCACCACTATTCAATCGTAAACTCAAAGTCGCAGGGTGCATAATTGGTGAAGTACAAACATTCGGCTTGTAGCTTCGGTAAGGCGCCTCGTAGCTGTGTCCATTTATGTTCGCCAGTGCCTGGCCCAACCTTTATCACGTCATCGCCGTTTCGGTACGTTGCAAATCCACCTGTAGCTATCAGGTATGCGCCTTTAATTCCCTTCTTCGGACTCACGTTCTCTAACTTGCCGCCCGTGCGAAAGCCAAGTTCTACGGCAATGGGCAAATTCTCGGGACCATCCACCAATATTTTTATTCTTGCCTTCCCACCCACCTCCGGCGTAATGTAAATCTTCGTATAAAGCGTTTGAACTTCGGATATATCGCGTTCAGTCCGCGGAACATTCTGCCATGTCTCGAACCCATCCGGTACTTTGTCTTCAGGAAGCGGTTGAAAATATTTTCCGGAAACAATGGACGAGATAACGTAACTATCACCTTCTTTTTCAATACCAGCACTTTCAAACTGTCCCTTTCCAAAAAAAGCTGATGACAGCCGGACGGACTCCAACGCTGCGTTGCCTTTGAAATAGGTAAAGAATGTGGGATTGTTCAGGATTATGGACATGTCAATGTTGCCTTCCCTTATTCTTACCACATCTGAATACTTAAAATACTTGTGATAGCTTGTTGGGATCGGAAGGGGTTCAGGAAGATCTTTCAACAATGTGGGATCTTCAAGAAAATGGGGCAGCATATAACCAAGCTGTTCGACTTTAACGGTGTTTTGAATATAGTTCACCATTCCTGAATAGCGACTGTCTTTATCGAGGAGCGCCATATAGTTGTAGGCAAGGTAATAGGGTGCCATATTGGTCCTTACATATTTGTCTTGCCGGTTGGAAGACTCCGTGGCGATTTCACCGTTGCCATGAATAAAATAAAAAGTCATGTTCAGATTTTTGCGGACTACATTGTATAGCGAATCGATCTTCATTTTTTTTGCAACGTCCAGTAAAGTTCTGTTGGTTACCGGAGTGTAAATTGCTGTACTTCTTTCATGATATTGACCATCGGGATCGAGATCGATTCCCTCAGCAAGCCATTGCTCCACCCTTTCGCGATACGTCGGGTTTGGAAAAAACTGGTTAAGCCAGGCGAGCGCGCCGCATACAACCCAACGGTGATTGGGCGTGTGAATGCCACCGACTGACAGCGCATTGCCGGCTTTCAGCATATATTCCTTTAGCAAAGCGGGAAGGTCCTGATAGTTTAGATGCTTGTACTGCAACGAGACTGAATAGGAGAGCGCGATCGGATAGAGTGTAAATGCAAGATCCGGCGTCGAATGAAAGTTGGTAGATAGAAGATCAATTGTACCGTCGTCATGCTGAAAGTTTAGCAGCGCACTGGCGGCAAGCGTCATTCTGTCGAGTACTTCCCTGGACTTATAAAATTTGGAATCACGCGAAACGTAACCACAAATCAGCGTTTGAATTAATCCCGCTGTACCTATGGGTGATAAAATGCTATCGCCGTCATAGACGGCTCCATAAAAGCGGTTGTTTTTTTCCAGCAGTTGTCTACTGAACGCCTTGGAGATGTTTTCATCATTCAGTTTGATGAGCCGTGATAACAATTCCTTTTTCGTGTAAACTATCGCGCTGTCGGACGCGAAATTCGTGAGCGTTGTCACCATAAGCAGATTTACCAGTATCCATTTTATCCCACAGATCACATTTGTCATCAGACCATTCGCTGAAGAGGACTTTTGTTTTGACCCGGACAATTGTTCACCGCCTTTTAAAACTGGGGAACAGGTACACTCTAACAAAATCGACGCTATAAATTTCATAAGCCAATATAACGATTGGCTACTGCAAGGCCATTAGTTAAACGCAACATGTGGACAATCATTTAAGACATAGGACGGGTGAAGCCTCGTGATTGGCCTTGGCCAGTTCTTCCTCGCACGACTGCGGCACCCGTTAACTTACGTCCCTTCACTTTGGGGACCGTGGTCGAAGCAAAGGTTGATGTTGAAAAAAGCTGGATTTAGACAGTTCCATTTCGTGACAGTTTTCAAATCGAGAGCGGCAGTTAGGGCCTTGACAATGACGATTAATTTACCACTTCAACGGGCTCAAGGATTTTCGGCCCGAATCTTTTGTTTAGGTAGCTCCTGGCTGGTACTTCGATGTACTTGTAGCTAAATGAAGCCAGCAGTAACGTGGAAGCGACGATTAATAAGCATATCCATAATCCGAAGCCGTAGTTTGGGATTACCGTGGGGTCCGGCGGAAAGTTTGCCCATTTAGAAGGCTCCTGAATAGTTTGGTAAATCCAAAAGACATATATGATCGGAACGTGCACCATGTAAATCGAAAACGACCAGTCGCCCAGAAGCTGAAGAACCGGCACGTCAAGAACCCTTTTGACAGTTGTTGTATTATATGCAGCCGATAAAATGATGAACGGGAAGAAAGCGATAATGAGTATGTCTTCTCCTCCGATGTGCATGGCGACAATTGTACCGATAAAAAGTCCGGCGAAAGTCCAGCTTTGCTTTAAAAGATGGAAGGCTACAGATTCCTTATAAGCACTGAATAGAAACATTCCCAGTAGAAACCCGGCCATGCACCTGAAGACCCCGAAGTCAGAAACGACATTGAGTGATGGCGAACCTCCCGGAAAGGGCAAATTGACAGGGCCCAGATAATACTTTACAAAAAGAAACAGACCTACGATAAGAACAAGCGTTAAAACTTTACCCCACCGTTTAATGCCATGAAAATAGGGTACGAGCAATGGGAATATCATATACATCCACCATTCTGTGCTTAACGACCATGAAGGAGTGTTCAGCGGTGCCGAGATATAAAGACCAAGCGACTGTGCGAGAAACAATGAGGGGATTGCGCTCACGGGATTTAACATGTCCCAGAAAAAGGGATGGATACCCTCTGAATAATAAATGATGATCATTGCACTGACGAGGCACCAGATCATGGTGACGAAGTGAAGGGGGTACACACGCGCAAATCGCGCCTTAATATATTTCCAATAGCCTGCTGCACTGATTGAGATTTTAAAATTATCGCTGTACACGTAAGAAATGATAAATCCACTGAGCACGAAAAAGAAATCAACCCATAACCATCCGGCCGTGATAAAGTGAGGTTTGTTTATAGGTATGAAGGGCATCAACATTAGGTTCGAGTGAAAGATAACCACAACTAAGGCGGCAATACCTCTTAAAGGCGTGAGAGTAGTAAGGTACGGTCTTGAAGGAGTGGTCATGGCTAATTTGGTTTACAATCGGATACCCACTATTCACGCTTCATGCCAACAAAAACGAATCGTCGTATTCGCTCTCAATTTGTGTTTTTCTTATTTGATAAACGAACATTGATTCAAAGTGAAACGGTAAGCTGTTTCACTTCAGTACAATAACCTGAATTCAGGAAATTGGATTCTAGAAAGAGTGATCCGAAAGTATCCTTTTCATCCTTCAATACAGATGGTATTAACTACAATCTATCGTTTAGCTATTTCCACGAGTATTTGCTTCAGCGAAATTATTTCCTTCCTTAGTTCATCCATCTGTTTGCCATCTGCAATTTCGCGCCGTTTGGTTTCTGCATCTCGTCCAATAAAAAAAGTAGCTATAGTTGCCGTGATATAACCAAACACGGCAAATGCATAAAGTGATAAGAGCACACACAGAAATCGTCCTTCAATGGTTTGGGGCCAGTAGTCGGAACCAAGCGTCGTAATAATCATCACGGTCCACCAAAGCGCAGTCTCAAAATTTGGCAGACCCCCTGAAACATCTTTCTCAAAGGCAAACATCCCTGCCGCACCTGCGAATATTACTATAATGGTTAACAGAATGATGTAACCAAAGGCCCTTCTTTTCATCGTGAGGGAGAGGGCTCTCATTGCTCGATTTATACTGCTAAGCACTTTCACTAGCCTCAAGCTTCTCGAAAGCCTTAGCATTCGAAGCAAAGGAATCCACCGTAGTACTCGAAACGCCGGAACAAGAAGTGAAACAAGAGTAAGAATATTAGAACGAAGAAATTTAGTTTTCGATGGTGCTAAAAAAAATTTTATCGCGAACTCTACAATGAAAAGGCCCCAAATAACGAATCCAAATTTCTCCAGAATCGGGCTTAGTCCATACACCAGTTCGACGGTTAGCAAAATTAACCAGGTAAACCCTAAAAATGCCATTGGCCCGTCCAACAAATCATCAATCCGCGCCAATAACTTATTTCGTTCTCTCTTTGTGTCATCCATGATAATACGTTTTTCAGCTCATCTCCCAAACCAGTAGCCAGTTCCAAGGAACGTCATCAGATAGTATACAAGAACCGGCAGGTTTTGTTCAGTCAGTATAAGGGCGGCAAGCGCTTGAGCAAGAAATTTGACTGCCCTCTCGGGGTCTACACAGAATAGAGCACGCCAATGCAAGGGCGGTGGTTTGTTAGTGCCCTATAAAAATTCCAAATTGAATTCCAAAATGAGGGCAAAGCGAATGCATCGGGCAAGGCATCTCTTTGTTAAAATTCAGTCAGACTAGCCAAGTGCTTTGTGTTTCTTCATAAGCCGTTACTATGTTTGAGAAGTTACATTCATTTTTCGAACGCAAAGGCCTTCAACTGACGGACGGGCAGTTTGAATTTATTAAAACAGTATTCACTCCGACAAAAGTAAAAAGGGGAGAATTTCTTCTTCGCGCCGGCGAGAAGGCTAAGTACGGTATGTTTGTTGCCTCCGGTTGTTTGCGAACTTATACAATAGATGATAAAGGCAAGGAACACGTTCTTCAATTCTCGCCTGAAGATTGGTGGACAGGAGACATGAATAGCCTTGTAAATGATTTGCCTTCAGAAGTTTTTATTGATGCCCTGGAAGATTCTGAAATTTTAGTTTTTGATAACGCTGCCCTGCAAAAATTAAATGAATACATTCCAGCGTCGGCAACTATGTATCAGGTTGCTCTGCAAAAAAGCCTTAATGCCAAAAATCAAGAATAATTTCCTCGTTGACCGATACAGCGGAGGAGCGGTATAATGACTTTCTAAAAAAATATCCTTCGCTCTCACAACGGGTGCCTCAGCACATGATCGCTTCTTATTTAGGAATCACCCCGGAGACATTGAGCCGCATCCGGAAACAGCAGTCGACCCAACGATAGTCGAAATTGATGTTATCGGCCTCTCCTTTACTCTTCGATGGGCGAAGCAGATAGCAGTAAAGACAAACATTAAAAACGCCGAGTCAAAATTGATTGCAAGTGGCCATCGGATGCTACTAGCATTCCTTAAGAATGTAACCTATCCCCCGTATATTTTCAATTTTAAGCTTCATATCTCTCCGCAAATATTTACGAAGCCTGGAAATAAAAACATCCATGCTCCTTGCGACAAAAAATCCGTCTGCTTCCCAGATGCTTTTAAGAAATACGTCGCGTTCAATTAACTTACCGCGGTG
>JAICGJ010000286.1 GCA_025923195.1 Chryseolinea sp. | reverse complement strand
GTCGACTATTGTACTGAGGCGAGTGAATTTCACATCTTATCTGGCGGCTTTCACTTTATAAGTGGCAATAGCCCTCAATGAAAACAGTGACGTTTTATCTGGCGACGGTTATACAAGATAGTATTACCGTCAACTTTTAGTCTATGCAAAAAAAAACCGATACAACACAACAGAGAAGTATTTTAATCTGACTTGAAGCAAAAAAAGTTTACAATCGTGGGACGGCCTAATGAACACCATAGGTCGCTTGCCGAACAAGAATCGAACTCTGTATTTATTGAATCTTACGTATACTGTGATTATGTCTATCAGCTACGTAGATATCACCGGATGCATCCAATGCTATGCCTGTGGGAGAATTGAACTGAGCGCTGGTGCCGCTTCCATCAGCAAAGCCTTGTAACAGGCTTCCGGCAATGGTGCTCACCGTACCACCGGCAGTAACCTTGCGAATCCGTTCATTTTCATCATCAGCAATGTAGAGATTTCCTGAGCCGTCGACACCAATCCCAGCAGGTGAATTGAACTTAGCAGTTGTGGCATCTCCATCAGTAACACCGACCGTAGTACCTGCAACCGTGCTCACGGTACCTGTTGAAGTAATCTTGCGAATGCGGTGATTTCCAGAATCAGCAACATATACGTTGCCGGCATCATCAACAGCAACTCCTCTTGGAGAATTAAATTGTGCAGAAGTACCATCGCCATCAGCAGAACCGGACGTACTACCCGCCAGCGTAGTCACCGTTCCCGCAGGAGTAATCTTGCGGATGCGGTGATTAATATCATCGGCTACATAAATATTTCCGTCGCCATCCACAGCAATTCCTTTCGGAAAATAAAACTGTGCGGCGATACCATCGCCGTCAGCAAAACCGGATGTTCCACTACCCGCCAACGTAGTGACTACACCCGCTGGCGTAATCTTGCGGATTTTATGATTTACTCCGTCCGCTACATAGACATTGCCCAAGGCATCCACAGCTACTGCTCTGGGAGAATTAAACTGAGCATCTGCTCCAGTACCATCAACGGAACCGTTCGTGCTACTGCCGGCCAGCGTGCTTACGGTGCCGGTAGGGGTAATCTTACGGATCCTATGATTTTCTGCATCCGCCACATATATATTACCATCTGCATCCAACGCTACGCCTGTAGGTTGGTAAAACCGGGCATCGGAACTGGTGCCGTCGGCAAAACCTAGCGTGCCATTACCCGCCACGGTCACGACCGCGCTCTCCAAAGGGATAACGACAAAATCATTGGCACTACTCGCGACCTGGTTGCCCACTTGCACGGTAATTTTGCCGGTGCTGGCCCCATCCGGTACAGTTACCGTAAGACTGGTTGCAGTCGCTGCTGATACAGTGGCAGTTGTACCGTTAAATTTCACTGCGTTGTTTGCCGCAGTCGTAGAAAAGTTGGTGCCGGTGAGCGTTACAATGGTGCCAGCAGATCCTGTAGCTGGCGAGAAGCTGCTCAAGGTTACAGTTGAAACAATAACAAAATCCTCAATGGATGTTGCCACCTGACCATCAACTCGCACAGTTATTTTGCCAGTGCTTACCCCTGCAGGTACAGTAACTATCAAACTTGCCGCCGCAGCAGCAGTAACAACACCGGCAGTGCCATTGAATTTTACTTCGTTATCGGTTATTACCGTTGAAAAGTTAGTACCTGTAATCGTTACAACAGTACCTGTTGTGCCCGCAGTGGGCGAAAATCCAGTAATCGTTGGTGCGGGAACAGCGGGAGTAGCAGGATCATCACTTTCTTTGCACCCGCTCCACATCAAGCCTAGAATAATGGTCAATCTTAAAATATTGATTTTGGTCTTCATGATAGGACAGCTTTGTCAAAAGCAAAATAAAGCATGGTACCAGCATTAGAGATTATGACGTTATAACTGGCGGCTTCCATTTTGTAAGTGGCAGCGGTAGTCCCTGTGGACTGGAACTTCTCTAGTTGTCTGTATCTATATTTCAACTTCTTTCACGTTAATAAAGTCCATGGTCGATTGTCCTTGGTAGTGAGAGTGGTCTCGAAAGGGTCTTCCATTATTCGACATTTCGGCGTTCGACGTTCCTGATGTGCAGGTGTTACATTTATGATCGACAATTGTGTTGGCACAAACTTTATTGAATAGCATGGTCAATGAGCAGGCAGTGCTATGGACCATGGTCTATCGACCATCGACTTTGAATTGTCTACCATCCATTATTCGAAATTCAACAAATGGGCTGACTAACTAGGGCACTTAAGGCTTATCCAATAGCGAGAGAAATTCTTCCTTTTTCCGGCGGGAGATATCAGCATGATGACCGTCTGTAAGGATTACGTACCCACCCTCGCCTTTGATATATTTTTGCACGTGCCGGAGATTGATGAGAAATGAATGATGTACCCGGCAAAATCCAGAGTCAACGAGCAAGTTTTCAAAATCGATAAGATTTTTACAGACCATTACACGCTGGTTGTCTCTCAACATGATAACAGTATAACTTCCATCGGCTTTACAATAGATAATATCCTGCGTGTTAAAAAAATCTATGCCATCCGTTGTTGGCACTGCCAGCTTTTCTATTTGCCCGGACTTCAATTGAACGTTGTTGAGCACGGACTGATATTGGTAAAAATTACTTTTATTGTTCATCCTTTCCTTAACCTTTCTAATAGCATGGATCAATTCGTCTACGTCGATTGGTTTTAATAGGTAATCCAGCGCGCTAAATTTGATAGCCTTGATGGCGTACTGATCGTGCGCAGATACAAAGATCACTTCACACATTACAGGTGACACCTGCTGCAGCACGTCAAAACCTGACATCTCTGGCATCTGAATATCCAGAAAAACCAGATCTGGCTTAAGTTTTCTGATGCCTTCCAATCCTTGACGGGGGGATCTGAAAGCCCCTTTAATGGAAACATCCGGGCAGTACTTTTCGATTGCTAATTGCAATGACTCCAAGCCGGTCGCTTCATCATCGATGAGTAAAGCATTAATCATGTTGTTCAGCAATGGGTATGTGAATAGTTACTCTAGTTCCAATGGCATGGTAAAGCCTGTCCTTTAAAACAGTGATCTGAATACACTCACCGTTGTGTCTTCGGTTGCGAAGGCGTAGGCGTTCCTCTGTGATTTTAATTCCTAAGGACCTATTTTTAATCACTGATTTATCGCGCATTTGCTGTGCTTTGTCTCTTCCTACACCGTTGTCTTCAATGGTACAGAGTAGCTCGTCTTCGTGCTGCCTGACGTCGATGGAGATATTACCCTTCGCTTCATCTTCCTTATGCACGATACCATGCCAGATCGCATTCTCCACAACGGGTTGTAAAACCATCGAAGGAAGATAAGTATTACGCAGACCAATGGATTCATCAACGGATATCCGGTAACCGAACCTTCCAGGAAGACGCAATTCCTCCAATTGCATATAGGATTCCAGCAAAGCCATCTCGCTCTCCAAGGTAACGGCTGAAGCTTCTGCATTTTCCAGGATTAATCGAACCAGCCTTGAAAATTTTGCCAGGTAAAGCGAAGCGTTTTCGGTTTGCCCTTTCAGGATCATCAGATTTATGGCATTCATGCAATTGAACAAAAAGTGCGGATTGATTTGTGCTCGCAATGCCTTCATCTGCAATTCCGTTACCTGTCGTTTGAAATCTACTTCTTTGATTTCATTGTTCTTGGCCAATAAGTGCAAACGCTGGCGGATGATGTAAAATATTAGCGCACCCACGACAATTATGAAAACCAGACCTGCAATGTAAGCTTTGTTCAAGGCAGCTTGACGCTGCCCTTCCTTTTTTTGAATTTCTTTTTCCTTCGCTAGCAGTGCGATTTGTTTGTCCTTTTCAGCAGTTTTGTATTTAGTTGCAAGCTCGCTGACTTGTGTCGCCGTTAGTTCATTCAACACGCTATCTTTCATCACGGCAAATAATTGGTGATAATCATACGCCTTTTGAAAGTTCTTTTGGGTTGAATAAAGTGCCGAAAGTTCCTCATAAGCATCCCTGATTAGGGGTTTGGACTGGAACTCTTTCGCCATTGAGAGGCCTCTCAATAGAAATTGATTTGCTAAAGAGTAGTCTCCTATCAACGTATAAGTCCCCCCTATGTTAAGCAGGCTTATCACTATCTTGTCTTTTTGAGAAGTTTGCTCCCGAATGGCCAAGGCCTTCAGTTGATATACCAGGGCGCTGTCATATTGACCTATCACACGTAGCATACTTCCTATGTTGTTCAAGGTTGTAGCGGTGGTCCGTTTTGAGCCTAGTAGGCGGCTTATCAGCAACGACTGGTCATAAAATTTTCTCGCTTTCTCATATTGTTTCAGTATCCTATACGAATTACCCAGATTTATCAACACACGCAGCATACTCATTTTGACTTTCAGACTGGCCTCAAGGGTATCGAAGATGGTTAACGCTTGATCGAACATTTCAATTGCTTTATCATTATCCTTCATGCGTAGGAATAAATTTCCAAGATGCATAAAACTAATGGCCATACCATAATGCGAACCCTCTTTTGCATACAGGTCCATAACACGGTAACTGACAATCAGGCTTTCCTCATAGTCACCAAGATACTGGTGTATCAAAGCCATCTGAAACAACGTACTGACCATTCGCGAAGAGTCTCCGGACGTGTTACAGTAGTCAATTGTCCGTTGCAAGCGATCGAGAGCCTGGGTGTAGTTGCCATCATACCGATCCACGAGTCCATAGTAGTATTCGGATGCGGCAAACAACGATTCATCCTGAAATTTATCGGCTAACCACTTTACGCTGTCCGCATACAGTCGTGCCACGTCGCCCTCACCAAGCTCGCCAACATAAGTAGCGCACAATTGGCCATAAATTTCAGCTTTTCCAGCCCCCGGCGGGGTCCTTCTTAAAATTTTCTTCAGGCTATCGACTTCACTTTGCACAGCAGTAGCTTCTTCGAGCTCTTGATTCTGTTGCCAAAGATTCTCTTTTGGGGTCAGTCCATATAAAAAATTCAACGACAATAAATAAAACGATAATGTAGCCATGGTCCTGATATCTGGTAACCAAAGCCTAAACATTTTGCTGGGATATTTAATGACTCGACGTCCATTATGTTTTTCAATAGCAAGGTAAATAGTCCTATTGCCGTTGACGTTGTTGTCGATTCCAATGGTATTAATCATGTTGTTCCGCAATAGGTGTGAATAGTTACTCTTGTTCCAATGGCATGGTTAAGCCTGTCCTTTAAATCAGTGATCTGAATACACTCACCGTTGTGACTGTCTAGTTCAATTGAATTTTGAGCTTTTACGGTAAGATCACAGAGAAGAAATAGCAGAAGCAACCAAACGGAGCACGTTTTCATAAATAATCCGCGCAAGCTTTTTTTGAATGACCTTTCTTTATAATTTCAGAAGTTGACAAATTCAATCTGTGTGCATTTGCATTAAATAGGATGCATTTCCTCACAACCAGCATTTCCCCAACGCTTAATAAAATAGGGAATCATGAATAAAGTTATCGATTTCGGAGTGACAAGTAAACCAGAATATTGGGAGAGTTCCGAAAACTATTAAAAATGATCGTTGCGGACTATCGGTCAGATAAATAAAGAGACTTCCTTCCCCTTTCTATTAATAAACAGCGACTTGCTTGATATTCAGTTGTTAGCACAAGTATTCGATTTCGGCACTGTTAGCAAGAAGTTCCATACAAATGTTGCTGATTCGATACTGATCATTGCGCAGAACGGTGTTTCTCAAATGACAATAATTGCGCTTTCGTAGGATTAAACAAAATGAGCATTGTCGATGCGAAAACAATTCTAAAATAGAATCCCAATTTGAGATCACAATATCAAAGTGATCAATCTACTAGGGTTTTTTAGTAAGAATTGCTTCCAGAAAATCCAAAACACAAGTTCCCAGCGTGAAAAAAGATAGTCCTGGGGTTGCAACCCTGCTGAAGAACTCCCTG
>JAICGJ010000285.1 GCA_025923195.1 Chryseolinea sp. | reverse complement strand
TTCCCGCCCAATGCTTATTGAACAAAAAACTCTTAGACACTGGATCGATAATTTTTACGGATATGGATCTTGGCATGCTCAATTCTGGTTCATTGGCTACGAAGAAAGTGGCGGTGATGTGCCGGAGGAAGTAGCAGATAAGATCAACTATTTCTACAGGATGCACCCTTCCGTCCCGGGAGAGACACTTTGCGACATTCGAGACCTCTACCGGCACGTTGCTATTAGGTGGGATGGGCCGAAATCAGATTCGTATCACAACCGGTACGAATACCGTTTTGACAACAATGCTATCCAACACGGTGTTTGGAAAAATCTTATCGCCTTCGTATCCGGCTATAAGAATGATAAACTGCCTGACGTTCTCGAATATCAGAGAAGTACCTTCGCATCTACGTCAGCGCGTAATGAGGCGCTGATACCGTTATATCCGTTGCCCAGTCCGCACAATCACGCCTGGTACTATAGTTGGCTCGACCTGCCGGAACTCGGATTTCTTAAAAGTCGAACGTTATATCAGCAACATGTATATCAGCGTCGAATAAACCGAATTCTTTCAAACATCGGCATATACAAACCCGAGGTTGTCTTGATGTACGGTATGGATAACATTAATACACTTAAGAAGTCTGTGCAGGATTTTTTCCACGGTGCCAAATTCAATATGATCAAAGCAACGAAACTACAAATCCCACAGCACCACAGGGTAGACCTCAATGGAACGAAGTTGTTGATCACAACACAGATCCCGGCGCTAAGGCATAACCGGGTTGAAACCGGATTCGATTGGGGGGAATTTGGAAAGAGAGTAAATTCTTAACAATTCAATAATCCTTGTATTAAAACCCAATACAAAGTCATCGACCATTACGTCATCAGAAGTTATTCAAGACTTAACCGTAAACGCTACTAGAGGAAACATCCACTTAGAAGTTACTGGCGTATCAACGATGAAAGCGAGACTCGGTATCGGACGATCATTGAAGACGGTTAAGAAGGAAAGCCTTTAGATTACTTTTTCTTTTTGCTATCGGTCGGCTGAAATTTCAACGAAAAACTTAAATCACATCAAAAGATTATGAGAACCTGGGCACGAGATAAGCAGCCTAAACTTACGCCCAGCAAGACTGCTTGTGCATTTTTCATTCCAATTATCTAAAACGGGCCAAACAATAGTTGGATCTCAAGGAACTCTTCCTTTTCCATAAATACAAAAGGGAAATGAATTAATACAATTGGTGGAGAGCTCCAGATACAAATGACCATTTGAAATTAGATCAAGTCGAAGACAACCCTTAACTTGGAAAGTAAATTGGCATTCTACACCGAATGAAGACGGATCCACTTGCCTTGCCTAAAAAAAGACTGCTCTCCATCGACACGCTGCGCGGTTTTGATATGCTTATGATCTCAGGCGCAGGGTCCTTTATTTATCTTTTGCATGGTAAAACCGGCTGGCCTTGGGTAGACGCCCTTGCGCTGCAGTTCGAACATCCTCCTTGGAACGGATTCACATTCTACGATTTTATTTTTCCGCTATTTCTTTTTATAGCGGGCATGTCTCTACCCTTTTCGATTCAAAAAGGTCTTGATCAAGGGTTATCAAAATCGCATATCTATTGGAAGGCTTTTAAAAGGATGTTGATTTTGATCGCGTTAGGAATTTTGGATAAAAATGCTCCGACACCCTTTCTGGATTGGTCTGAGATCCGTTTCGTGGGCGTGCTTCAACGCATTGGATTTGCAGGATTTGTCGCTACCATTCTGTACTTGAATTTTCATACGAGGAGCAGAATATTTTGGGTACTAGGTCTATTGCTGTTTTATTATGCCGCGATGTTCCTTATTCCCGTCCCGGGATATGGGGCCGGCGACCTTTCCATAGAAGGCAACCTGCACGGCTGGATCGACCGGAATTTTTTACCGGGCAGATTATTACAAAAGACCTATGACGAAAACGGAATATTCACACAAATACCGGCGCTATGTCTTACTGTGTTGGGTACGTTGGCAGCTGATATCTTAAGAAATGAAACTCTCGCCGATCATCTCAAACTTCGAAAGTTAATTATCTCAGGATCTATCTGTCTGGCTATTGGACTTATATGGGGATTACATTTTCCAATCAATAAACATTTGTGGAGCAGTTCATTTATTATGTTGACTGGCGGAATGGCTTTCCTTTCTTTCGCTTTGTTTTATTGGATAATCGATATTTTGAAATATCAAAAATGGACCTTCTTCTTTCTAGTCATTGGAATGAACAGCCTAACCATTTACATGATCTACCGATTCATTGACTTTGGTTATACTTCACGATTACTTTTTGCAGGGCTCTACAGAGACACTCCTGAAAAGTGGCATCCGGTTTTTGAAAGCATCGGTGCGCTGATTGTAGTATGGTTGCTTCTATATTTTTTATACAAGCGCAGAATCTTTGTCAAGGTATAGCACAACTTCATGTTCTATTTTCCATTCAAACTTATTAGCGAAGAACCTGCGTAGGCCAGCCACTGCAACGCGGGACTTGTTTTCAAGAGCTTGGACAGTCTATTCGCACAAATGGCTACATTCCGGTATTGGATAAAACTTTTATGAATTGTATATTCACTTGTGACGTACTCCAGTTGAAGTGGCTGAATGCAAATCTGTTGTTTTGAAACATCGGCATCTCACTCCCTCTTGATAATTAAAAAGCAGATACGTGTCGCAGCCTCTTATTCATATCCCATAATGGGGGGATAAAATTGATTAATCGTTTTCTTTGGTTAATCCAATTGTGTAAGGCATGAAAAAATTCTTGTGGGCTGGAATCCTGGTGGCTCTCATTAGTTCCTGCAGCGATGACGAAGGAGATCAACCTATTAAAACTAAGGACCTTACGCTGCCTGGCAATGCGCGTTTCGCAAATGCAGCCTCCGCCCGGGAGATGCTGACAACCGAGGATCCATTTACCGGAAGCTGGAGTCAATTTGATATTGACGCAAGGCTACAGACGACGCAGGGCACTAAGCAGGCCTTGGTGGATCATATTTCTGCCCAGGCCCTGGATTGGACAACGGAGGAGCAGGAAAAGATAAACCACGTGAACTACAATATTCACAATAGCATACTGGATCAGGACTTGAAGGTAGAATTTGACTATCAGATATATTTTATCAAGACCACGGGTGATGAAGAGGGCGGAGCCGCTGGTTACACCCGCCAAAATTTTATTGTTCTCAATGATAACGCGCTATCTGCGCCTGACGAGAATCTCGCCCAACTGATCAGCCATGAATTATTTCATATTATGTCGCGCAACAACGAAAATTTTAGAAACGACATGTATAACATTATCGGATTTGAGGTTGCAAACAGCGTAACCGTCCCCGACCAGTTAAAGGATTTGAGAATGACAAATCCAGATGCCCCAGCGTGGGACAGCTTCATTACGTTGCGCGATAACAATGGTGACACAGGCGAATATTTGATGATCACATATGCAAAAAAATCATACGATGGAGGCAGTTTTATAAGTTACCTGAACGTCGGTTTTCTGAGAGTCAAGGGCACAGACATTAGGGAAGTAGATTATGTTAACGGGGATCCAGTGATCAGTATATACGGAGACTTTACAGACTTCTACGAGCAGGTGGGAAATAATACCAATTATACTATCCATCCGGAAGAAATTCTTGCTGATAATTTCGCACTTGCGATTCTCGGTGCAGGGAGCCTGCCTTCCCGTTGGGTTGTAGACGAAATCAAATTGCGACTGAAATAATTACCTCTTCTTCCAAGCTGGGAGATTCCCATTGCTGTACGCGCTTTCGTGGCAAAATGCCGTATTCTGGGCTAAGGGCCCAGTGTGTTTTAAATAAAAATTCTAAAGGAGACCTTACAACTCGATTTTTTAGTCAACCCATCTTAATAATCTCAGCCTCTCGTGGCGATAGCCTGTTAAACATGCTCCATCTTCGGGCTTTTACATTGACAAAATTTTAACCAACTTTTGATTAACCTTTCCATCGATTCATCCAGGGTTGCCAATTTGAGACCAGACTAAACCAACAACAGCCAATTACATGTCCTTAGCCAAGGGTTCGTCCAATGTTGAAATTATAAACGCTGTCTTCACTCCAATGCACCGGGATGGCTCGCTAAACTTTGACCGGATTCCTCGTTTGTTTGAACACACCGTCAAAACCTTGGCTAATGGGGTTTTTCTCAATGGCACGACTGGTGAAGGTATGTCGCTCAGTCACGAAGAGCGAATGACTCTGGTCGAACATTGGGTAGCCTGCAAGCAACGAATGAACCGTCCCGAGTTTAAGATTATTGCACATGTGGGAAGCTGCAATCTACGTGAAGCGGGTACGATGGCCGAACATGCACAAGCCTGCGGTGCCGACGGCATTGCCATGGTTGCAACGTTCTACTATAAGCCGGCAACCATTGATGAACTGGTGGATCAGTGCGCATATGTTGCCGCGGCGGCGAAGCAAACTCCCTTCTACTACTATAACATACCGTTCTATACCGGAGTAAACCTACCTTTACTCAAATTCTTAGAAGTTGCCACGCAACACATTCCAAACTTTGCCGGCCTGAAGAACAGTTTTACAGATCTTGAAGACTATAAGCGCTGTATTCATTTCGCGAAAGAGAAATATACGCTTTATTGGGGCACAGATGAATCTTTTATGACGCTCTATGCTGCGGGAAACCGGCATTACGTCGGCAGCACTTACAACTACATGGGCCACATCTACCGACAAATGCTGAAGGCATATCAGGCGGGAGATTCGATAACCGTAGGTACTCTGCAAGGGGAAGCCGATGCAATCTACAAGATCATGTCTACGCATAACGATATAGCTGCTGGCAAAGAGATCATGCAAATGATTGGAATAGACTGCGGCCCCGTGAGACTTCCTCTTAAGAGGTTGCTGGACGAAGAACGTAAATTACTTTTGGCGAAGTTACGGACAACGACTCTATTCGACCATCTGGAAAATTCATTAGCCTAAAAGACAGCTACGTTTATGCACCACTCCGTTATATTTTCGGATTCTGCAACAATTCGGCGCCTTCGGAATAGGAATGTTTGCCAGGACGTTTCATGCTTGATATAGCTGGATGATATTCCCGAAACCATCTTCAAACAACGCTTCAATACCATCCTTGGTCTTAACCGGTTCTTTTCTGAACCGCACACCAAGACCCGATAGTCGCTCATACTCCTTTTGAATATCCACTGTGTGGAACACGATACAGGGAATTCCCGCTTTATATAATCCTTGCTGATATCGTTTGGCAATAGCATTATGGTTCGGCTCCAGCATTAACGATGTTCCATCCGGATCTTCAGGTGAAACAACGATAGCGATCCATTGCGTCGGTATGAATATTTTTTTTATGAAGCCCAGCACCTCTGTGTAAAAACGGAACGCGCGCACCGGGTCATCCACGAAAACACTAGTCATACCTATTTTCATAGTTGGAATCTTTACACGTTTACAGAGGAAACTTACGGAAACTTTCACAAAAGGTACGAAAATTGGTTTCAGAAAAGGAAGGGACACCTAACCTCAATGTACGAGCAGAACCTTTAGATTGCCTTTTTCTTAAAGGATGTATAACTGAACGTCTATCTGACTTGGACATTTCAAGGATTGTTTGAAGTCCATAGGACATGACGCAAGGCGCTCCAAACAAGAACATCGAAATCGAACAAGGAACATCGAATGATGAGGCAAGACATCCGTGTTCGGTGTTCATCGTCAAACACCGAATATCGAATACCGAACACCGAATGTCGAAGTAACGGATAAGGGATAACTAACTGTAATCTCCGGTCTCGCTGCCTTCGCGAATTTCGCGGATTAACTTTGCGAGCTTTGCGTGAAATGCAATTTTGATTTTTAGTTCAGGGAAAGAATAATTGTGAGAAAGGATGTAAACGAAGTCATAGTCAAGGCATGAATGAATGTCGAATATCGAACACCTAACACCGAATGTCGAAGTAGCGGATAACGGATAACGGATAACTAACTGTAATCTCCGGTCTCGCTGCCTTCGCGAACTTCGCGGATTAACTTTGCGAGCTTTGCGTGAAATGCAATT
>JAICGJ010000284.1 GCA_025923195.1 Chryseolinea sp. | reverse complement strand
CCGCAATGAGCCAATGTACATTCAAAAATATTTGTTGGTTATTAAGAACAAGGAAGGACGACAACTACTAAGTTGAACCAAACACCGAATATCGAACAAGGAACACCGAATGATGAAGGAAGTAGGTGTACGGTTAACGGATAACGACTAACAGGGAATCAGTAAACCAATGTATAACCGGTTCCATGAACAGTAAGAATAATTTTCGGAGAATTGGGATCATCTTCAATTTTCTGCCTGATTTTTAAAATAAAGTTGTCAACGGTACGGGTGGTGGGGGTTTCTTCGTATCCCCAGACATGTTCCAACAGGTCATGGCGGGAGACGATCTCGTTCTTTCGCTTGAGCAGGTACTTAAGGATCCCAAATTCTTTATGCGACATCTTCACAATTCCGGTGGAATCCGCTGCAGTATAAGCACCAAAGTCCAGCGCTAGCTTACCTATTCTGCATCGTTCACTATCCTTTTCAGATATCGGGGCATTTCTCCTGAGTACTGCCTTAATTCTGGCAAGCAACTCCCGAAGGCTAAACGGCTTCGTGATATAGTCGTCGGCGCCCAATTCCAATCCGAGCACCTTGTCAATTTCTTCGCTCTTCGCCGTAAGTAAAATTATCGGTACACCAATTCCGGCTTCACGGACTTTTTTACAGACATCCAAACCAGACATCTCGGGCATCATCACATCCATTACAACCAACGAATATCGATTGGCCAGGATCATCTTCAACCCAGCCATACCGTTGCCTGATACATCTACCTGATATCCTTCAAACTCAAGATTATCCTTAAGTCCACGGCTCATATTTGGCTCATCCTCGACAATCAAAATCTTTTGACTCATGATACAACTTCATTTTTAAGGGGAAAGAATAACCAAAATGAACTTCCTCTTCCAGGAACGCTGTCCACTTTTATCCTGCCGTGATGCGCATCCATGGTTTTTTTAACCAACGTTAATCCTAATCCCGATCCTTTTGTATTGTGCACATCACCCGTCGGGGCCCGGTAGAATTGATCAAATATTTCCTTCTGATACTTTTTCGCAATCCCTATCCCCTGATCAGTTACCTCAATGAAGTTGAATTTTCCTTCCTTGCCTGTTCTGATCATAATGTGTTTCTTATCCCGACTATACTTCATAGCGTTGTCAAGAAGGTTAATGATTGCCTCCGTTATCGATTCGCGGTCGCCTGAAATCATTCCGATGTCTGGATCCTTTAAAAATTCACAGGTGAATCCTTTGTCTTTTAGGTGAAAGAAATACGATTCCAAAACATCTCCGATCAGATCGTTAAGCTGAATAGGCTTTGCTTCGTATGTTTTCTTATTAGCCTGGATCTGTGAGAAATTCAAGATGCGGTTTACGATGCCGGAAAGACGAGATGTTTCCTTAGCAATTACATGGTGATATTCTTTCTTCTTTTCCTCTGAAACCCTGTTCATTTCCAAGGTCTCCGCATACATGCTGATGAGAGACAGCGGTGTTCTAATCTCGTGCGACACATTTGATACAAATTCAGATTTCGCTTGCGCCAGGTGCATTTCACGTTTGATATTTCTATACAAGAACCAAATGCCGAGACCAAGGATGAAGACCAGAAGGGCGAGTATGGCAACCGTTGTTGTGAGCCGGTCCTCCACCAGGTCATTGATTGTCGCACCACTTATAGAAATCGTCAAGTAATATCCAGGTAAAAGCCAAAACGATTTCTTTTGGGACTCATCCCGTGAATCCAAAATATTTTGTCCCGGTTCGGAAGCGGTGGAATAGATTAACGAGTCTGTGTCTTTGCGAAAGGCGGCGATCACAAATTTCTGTTGGGCGATTGCCTGCATCTTAGGTCCAAGCGTATTTTCAATGAAATGGGGAAGATTGATAATCATCGCACCGAGACTGTAATTCGGGGTACCCTTATTTAAAACAAAAAATACAGGAATCAAACCTATTCGAGGTACGGTATCCAGCAATTCCATTTTTCTAAAGCCAGCCGATTCATATTGGAATAGGCGTTCGACACGATGCTGCTGTCGGCTTACAAGGCTATCAAGCGACCGTCGTGTCGTCTCATTCTCGCTCATGCTCCTGCCAGACACCATCGACTTATTCTTAGTGTCGGTCAAATAGATGTATTGAATGGCCGCAAATTGTTCGAACAAGGAGGGAATACCCTTTGCGCTATCCAGTATATTTTTCTCGTCCATAAGCGCGATGTTCAGCCGATTAGCCCAGCTACTTATTATATCATCTGAATACTGATTGATGGAATAAAGAATGGCGTCTAATTGATTCTGGTAACTTTCCCGAACTATTCTTTCATTTTCACTCAATGTGGTCAGTTCGTATAGTATGAATCCAACGGGTAGCACTGCTACTACAAGCAGCACTGCGATAATTCGCCTCATTGGTTTTCTCATGCTCCTAATGTAGTTTAAAGTTGTGTTTTTTTATAGCACCCACCTGCGTGCTTATCTTTCGGATGTATCGTTTTTAGTAAGCTTGCGATTGAAGAAAAATAATTTCGATGTCATTATTATCGGTGGCGGCCAGAGCGGCCTCGCAGTTGCGTATTATTTGAGGCGGACAGCACTCTCCTACCTGATACTGGATGGTGAGTCAAATCCGGGCGGGTCATGGCAACACCATTGGAAATCACTCCGGCTTTTTTCCCCTGCTTTATGGAGTTCGCTTCCAGGTGTAATTATGAACGGCGGCGCTGACTATTATCCTGGGCGTGATGAAGTAGTGGCATATTTACGGAACTATGAAGGAAAGTATAACCTCCCCGTTGAACGTCCGGTCGAGGTGGCAAGTGTGCTCTATAGCAATGCATGTTATCAACTTGAAACATCGCAGGGATCTTATTTTGCCAAGGCTCTGGTAAGCGCGACCGGCACTTTTAGAAATTCATTCATCCCCAGGATTCCAGGAATGGATTTGTTTCGAGGCAAGATTATTCATTCTTCCCAATATTGGTCGCCCGAAACTTTTAAAGGAAAGCGCGTCGCCATCCTTGGTGAGGGCAACTCCGGGGCACAGATACTGGCCGAAATTTCACGGGTATCTGATACCATTTGGATCACAAGGCGCCACCCAACATTTCATCCGGACTTTGTGGATGGCCGATACCTTTTCAACGCCGCCAGTAAAATGTATGAAGCAAAAATCCAGGGAAAGGAATATAAACCTCCTTCGCTTGCCAGCATCGTGATGGTGCCATCGGTAAAGGATGCCCGGGAAAGAGGTATACTGGATAATCCCGTTCGCCCTTTTGAAAGATTTTCTCCTCATGGATTGATTTGGCCCGGAGGTCACGAAGAAAACGTGGATACTGTAATCTTTTGCACCGGATTCAAATCCTCCCTAAGTCACCTGTCTGCCTTGAACATCTTTAGTGAGTCAGGAAATGTCAATACCGCCGAGACTCGCGCTATGAAGACGAAGGGGCTTTGGTTGGTTGGATATGGAAACTGGACAGGTTTTGCGTCTGCGACGTTAATTGGCGTCGGAAGGAATGCTAAGGCAACCGTAGAGCAAATCAAACTCTATCTCGAAAAGAAATAGCCGAAGGGTCATCCAAGGAGACAGGATTACTGCCGCAATAGTTTATCCCTGATTTCACGCCAGGTAATTACTTTGATATTTTGTTCTTCAATAAGCTTCTTGCATTTCTCGCTAGTGAAGAAATCAACATCATGTTGTCGCCAGGTTGCACCGAAATCTTCATGACCGATGGTTACTGCTTTCATTTCATCGTTATCGTAGGCGGCATGCAATAACAAAACATGCACTCCCGGCTGTAACGACTTCAATTGTTCTGTATAGAAATTTTCCATCCCGCTTTTGTAATTCGGTCCAGAGGCCATGATTGTCCTGTCGATTACAACATCCTGGGCAGTCAGGTATTGGGAGAAATCAAAATTGAAGAACTGGGAAAACTCTTTACCGATGTGTACAGGTACCCTGTACTCCCGGCCCAGTTTGAGAAGGATCTGCAAAAAGTCAGGCGAGGCGAGTGCAGCGCCCATGTGCGCATCAAAATGTGTAGGATCGATTCCAAATTTTTTTGCCCGTTCAATTTGACTGCGCAGTTCCTTTTCAACATGTTCAAGTTTCGCATTTTTCAGAAGTGCTTCAACACCCTCATTTAAATATCCTTGCGCATCCAGCAGGCTAAACACCTCGTCGTGCGACGTAACGGGTCCCCATTTATAAACTCTCCATTCACTGGTCAACGTGAGGTGTAAACCAAGATCGGCCTTTGGATTTGCCTTCGAATACGCTGCGATTTCAGGAAACCATGGACACGGTACCATGATGCTCGCAGAACTTACCGACCCTTTCTCCAAAGCATGGATCGACGCCATATTTTCTGAGTGAGAGACTCCAAGATCATCAGCATGAATGATCAGTAACTTGCTATCCTTCGCATACCCCAACCGTTCCTGAAGCGTTGTGGGTTGTGCCATGGCATACGACGTGGCGAAGAACAATAAGAAGCACATCGAGTTCCTCATAAGAATTTAAATTAGGCCACTGATAATAGTAATAGGCAGCTCAATATACGTGCGTCACGGGATGATCCAACAATGTACCAAGCGAGAAATTTTCGCTCAGGCAGCTTTCGGGTCAAACAACAATGGAAAGAATTTTCCTTTCAGCTGTTTTCCCTTGCGTATGATAGGCACCCCCTGCAAAATTTCACCGTCGGTATCTGAGTATGTACCATCGGCGAAGACATTTAAGACGAATGCGCGGCGCGGTCTTGGCGATTTATTTTCGTAGGATCCATGAACCATGAGAGGATGATGAAACGCGGCATAGCCTCGTCCCATTTCGATCGGTACCTTTTCGGCAAATTGCTTCTTCTGATCAGCTGTTAGGAATTGTTGCAGCCCTTCCATGTCACCGGCAAGTTCTGGTTTGTCCAGCAGACCCCAGTTATGACTTTTGGGGACATAATAAAGACACCCATTGTCTCTTGTAACATCGTCCAACGCGACCCAACACGTAAGGTGTTGCATAGGTAAAGTTCTGCGCCAGTAACTGTAATCCTGATGCCAGGCTACAACACCGCCGTGATTTGCAGGCTTACAGAATAGCTGATCATGCCAGAATCTGACCGCTTTATTGCCGAGCAACTGACTGGCTACTACTACAAATGCCGGGTTCCATAAGACGTCGTGGAAACCAGCCGTGATGCGCCAATGCCCTAATGAATGAAAGAGCACGGCATTAGGGTCCTTGGATTCGTTGGTGTGAAATTCATAAAACAAGTTATGCTTCGGATGATTGGGATCCTTAATCTCATCCAGCTCGTACAGCAACTGCTCCACTTGCCGGTCATCCAGAAGTTTGATACCGGATATAAATCCATAGGTATTAAAAAAAGATACCTGATCTTCTGTAAGCTTGTACTTTTCCCACGCTTCCTTTGGCGAAAGTGATGGGAATAAATCACTGATCATTTGATGGTGTTCCGCCAGATCGTTCTTAGCTTTCATAGCTTGCTTGATTTTGAATGATTCATATTTACGTTATCAACAGGGTTGCCAAAAAGAGTTATGCCCGTAATTTACTGTGCTCCCTCTTAATTAAAGTTCCTTATGTTGATCAATAAGTACCTTTTCTTGCTCAGTCTCTGATAATTGTCTAGCTTAAGTCAAAGTTTGAAGTCAATATAGGGTATAATGAAGGCATTTTATGAAAAAATTGTTCCCCTGGAGTCGAACTCCTTCATTGCCTATTCTTATGAAAAGGAGGAATTTGATTCGCCCTGGCACTATCATCCGGAATTTGAGCTGACTTACATTGTTTCCAGCATGGGGGTTCGTTACACGGGCAACACCTTCGAAAATTTTGAGGAAAACGACTTCGTCCTCCTCGGTCCCAACCTTCCTCACTGCTGGAAAAATACGGGAGTTCAAAATGTCAAAGCAAGTGCCATCGTGATACACTTTGACAACCATTTGCTAGGGAGCGACTGGAGTCAGAAACCAGAGTTTTTAACAATTCGAAAGCTATTACAGCTGTCGGAAAATGGGCTGAAGTTTGAGCCTCAGGTAGCGCAGTCATTAAAGGCAAAGCTTGACCGTCTGTTGATCGATTCGTCTTTTAACAAGCTTCTTTGTTTCCTTGAAGT
>JAICGJ010000283.1 GCA_025923195.1 Chryseolinea sp. | reverse complement strand
GTTCATCTACCTAATATAGGTTGTTCGATACGTAAACTAGTACCAACACTTAACATTATATCACCAGCCTTTAAGAATTGTTTTTAATCATTCTTCAAGAATGTCGTTACGACATAGTCCAAGCAGTCTGAGAAGTGCCCCTATTTTTTCATAGGTCGCTCCAGTAGTCTTTTCTTTGGCTTTTGTTTTAGTTTCCCTCCCTCACCATCAAGAGGCTGATCTTAGAATCCTTCAAATCAATCCGAGTGAAGAATAAATGTTTCAGTCATTATCAAGCTCTTGTTATTCCCAAAGCATCAACTAACTTCGAATACAAATCACGCGGCGCGTGATTACTTCATTGACTTACTGGTGAGCGATTAGGTGAGTTTGTTTTTTTCCGTGTCCGTCCGAAGCCTTGGCGTAGGCGGACCGTTTCTGTTTCCTCTTGTAAATGAATCCGTTAGAAAATATTTATTGCATCCGCCGAAGCCCTTAGCGTAGGTGGACAATCCCTGCCGGAGCTACACTGTATTGGGATGTCTGCACTGTTTCCAATATTCGAATATCAGGACTAGTCAATATCGTTTTCAATTATTTACAAATCGTTGTGGCAATTCCCAACTACCTAGCCGCCCTCGCCTGCCTTTTGCACGAGAAAATCTGAAGAAGGGCTTGGAGTTTCTAACTGTTCTTCGTACAATCGTATATGAATCAGCAAAAGTAGAACAAATGAAGCGATATTACCTTGGCGAATTCGAGGAGGTAGTGTTGCTCACAGTAGCCGCCTTCCGTGATAACGCTTATCTGATCACCATCACCCACGAGATCATAGAACAAACCGGCCGGTCTGTGCGACTAAACCAAGTTCACGCTGCCCTCGAGCGACTGGAAGACAAAGGAATGCTGCGATCGAAAATGGGAAACGCCAGCGAAGAACGCGGAGGAAGACAGAAACGGCTTTTCACTATCACAGCTCTTGGTCGCAGGGTCTTGACGGAAAGTCAGCAAACCCGGCAACATCTTTGGAACCTGGCCAAAGCAACATTTGGAAAAACCTCAGAAATATGAAAGGGCGGGACAACGAGATTAAAAAATATGGCCCGCCATCGTGGGCGCGCCGGCTTCTGCAGTTAGTTTGTCCACCAGGCTTGTTCGAGGAGCTTGACGGAGACCTGCTGGAAGAATACTGGTACCAGTTAAAACGACATGGGGCGCGCAAGGCATCCTGGGACTACGTATTAAACGTAGTGAGCTTCATTCGTCCCTTCGCAGGGAAAAAGAAAGAACCGCATTCCATTACACCTTTATTTGCTGGCATTATGTGGAAAAATTATTTAACGACAGCCCTGAGAAATTTCTCCAAGAGCAGGACCTATTCGCTGCTCAATCTAACAGGCCTTACCCTCGGACTTATTTGCAGCATGCTGATCTTTCAGTTTGTGATCTTTGAAAGGTCAGCGGATCATTTTCATTCACAAAGCGATCGACTGTACCGCGTTGCGATAAAGATCACCACGGGAGGCGGAACTCCTAAAACAGGTGCCCAATTTGTGCTGGGTGCGGGAGAAGCCTTTAAGGCTGACCTGCCGGAAGTAGAGGATTTTGTCAGGATCCGCGCTGACTTCTTCCAGGAAGGCCCCACCATCAGTTATACCGCGTCAGCGAAAAAAAAAGTGTTCAAGGACATACGATCCATTATTGTCGACTCTACCTTTCTTCGCGTGTTCACCTTCCCACTGGTGAAGGGAGACGCAGCTTCCGCCTTACTCCATCCGAATTCCATCCTCATAACTGAAAGTATCGCGAAACGCGTATTTGGTGACGAGGATCCCATCGGAAAAACGCTTGACTATTCGATGAGCCAGGGGCCGCATAGCTTGCAAGTTAGCGGCGTATTAAGAGATGCACCTGCCAATTCCCATATCCAGTTTGATGTTGTCATTCCCCTACAACATCACATGGGCAATTTTCCCCCGGAGGCGCGGTCGCGTCGTTATTCACCATGGAATTACTCAGAATTCACGACCTACGTGAAACTACGCACCGACGCGGACATCACGCGCACAGAGCAATTGATGACGGACGCGATAAACCGGAATATAGGAAATGCACTTCGCGAGGATAACATTTCACTGGCAGCACAGCTACAGCCGATGCGATCGCTTTATTTCGACAGGCACACCGACCTGGGGCTAACCGGATTCGGATCGGCCATCGTTGCCACCCGCACCGGAAATGAACGCATGGTATATTTCTTTACCGTTATCGCCATCATCACCCTGTCCATAGCCCTGATGAGCTATATCAACCTTTCGACCGTGCGCTCTCTCGATCGGGCGAAAGAAGTAGGAATACGAAAAGTTGTGGGCGCGCAAAAGTATGATCTCAAAATACAATTCTTTCTGGAAGCGGTGCTCATGAACGTGACCGCGCTGATCCTTGCTGTCCTGTTGGTGATGTTCTTAATGCCTTCTTTTAACACTTTTTTCCAAACTGATTTCACCTGGGCCTCCTGGTTTAATCAGTCGTTCCTGATCGTGTTCGGGATCGTTTTTGTATCAGGTGTTCTGCTTTCCGGTTTGTACCCGGCGTTTATACTTTCTTCCTTCCGGCCGATCAGCGCACTAAAAGCAAAAGCCGGATCATTTTCTTCGCGGTCGGGATTAAGGAAGTTCCTGGTCGTGCTGCAATACGGGCCAGCGATCGCGCTCATTGTATGTACGCTGGTGGTATACAGTCAGCTTAACTTTATGAGGACCATGGACGTGGGTCTTGACATGGATAAACTGATCACGATCAGAAGTGCGCGTTTCTTGCCGGAAGGCATGCGCAGCAGGGACGCAGAGAAAGTTTTCAAGAACGAAATAAAAACCCTCTCCACGGTGGCAGGTGCATCCTTTGCGGGAAACCAGGCGGGACGCGGACTGAATTTCCTTGTTCCCTTTGCCGTAGACAGCACAGGCGAGCCGGGATTGCAACAATTCAAAGGCACCGGAGTAGATCACGATTTCGCGAGCGTGATGGGATTAAAACTGGTTGCCGGCAGAGATTTTACGGAGGATATGCCCGTTTCGCATGGCAATCCCAATGACACCATCTGGGAAGTATTGGTCAACGAGACGGCTGTGCGCAAATGGGGTTTCAGGCAAAACGAGGACGCAGTGGGACGCCTGATCAGAAGTATGGACGGCACAACCTATCACGTACAGGGTGTTCTGGAAGACTTCAACTGGACATCGGTCCATCAGCCTACTGACGCTGTCATCTTCTGGTATACACCCAACAGCCGGTTCATGACCGTCAGATTCGAGCGTGGGGTGGATCTTGAAAAAGCCCTTGCGGAGATCGGTGGCATCTACAACAGGCTTTTTCCTATGGACGTATTCCACTGGGAGTTCGCAGAAGCAGTTTACAACAAGCAGTATGGTGAGGACCAAAAGTTTGCCAACCTTTTTGGAATATTTTCCGGAATGGCGGTGCTCATCGCGACACTAGGACTTTTCGGGCTTTCCGCTTTTTCCGCGGATCGCAGGAGCCGTGAAGTTGGTATCCGCAAAGTATTGGGCGCGAACGTCAACCAGATCATTCGCCTGCTCAGCCGGGAATTCATTCTGCTGGTTTTAATTGCCTGTATTATTGCCAGTCCGATCGCCTGGTTCGTGATGGACAAATGGCTTGAAACTTTTGCCTTTCGCATCGGGCTGAATGCTACACCTTTTCTTATTACAGCCATTGGGTCGGCGCTCATCGCGATGATCACCGTGAGTATAAAGTCGTTGAACGTAGCCAGTACGAATCCGGTAAATAGTTTGAGGAACGATTGATCGTGATATGAGGGGTGGAAGCGAGTGTCATGGGCGCCGCGAACATTGGCAACGACAACCCGATGATTTGTTATAACATTGTTCCGCATAACGAATCTGCGAACTATGCCAATCGATGGGCTTCTTCCGCTTGTCCTTGCAGGTTCTCCGCCTTACACTCCGCTCGCCTAGTATTGATTGGTGGCTTGCAGAGTTCCCTGATACATACACTGGTAGTTACCCCTGTGCTTTATAAGCTACTGTGGCAACGAAAATACAAGCATGCGAATGCTTGAATAATAGAATCAAAACTAATAGTTTATGAAAGGTATCATAGGGACGTCGATGACCACCCACTATCTAAAGAAAAGAAACCCGCCGTTAAGAAGTGGAAGAACCCAAAGAAAAAGAAAAAAGTTGTTAGGAGTGATGAATTGAAAATGATGGGGGTGAGGAACCGTGGAGAAGTGTGAAATTTTAGCGTTAACTTGAATTAAGCCAACAATGAAAAAATATCTCCCATTCGTGTTTGTACTTTTTTCATTCACGCCTCTCTTAGCGCCAAACCGATTGCCCGAAAAACAATGGCTTCAATACAAAACCCCTGAAGACGCAGGATTTTCATCACAAAAACTTCAGAAAGCGCATAAGCTTGCAGACCAGTACAATTCTGCCAGCGTACTCATTATATATAAAGGAGTGATCGTGCAATCGTGGGGCGACGCCAGCCGCCGATTTCGTATGCATTCTTCAAGGAAAGCAACACAATCGGCACTAATAGGCATTTATGCATCGAAAGGCGCGATCGATATCAATAAATCGATCGGTGAATACGGTATCGATGAGGTAACGCCACTCACCGACGTCGAGAAAAAAGCCACTGTAAAACAACTCATGACCGGCTACTCAGGCATATACCTTCCATCTGTAGCAGATGGCAACGAGATGCCCAAACGCGGTAGTCATCAACCTGGCGAACACTGGTATTACAACAACTGGAACTACAATGCATTGAATACCTTGTTCGAACAGCAAACGCATGTGAAACTCACCGATGCATTTGTTGATCACATCGCCCAGCCTATTGGTATGGAAGATTTTGTTCCACACGATGCGTGGTACAACTACGAAAAATTCTCGCTGCATCCGGTGTATCACATCAACATGTCGTCGCGCGACATGGCACGATTCGGAATACTGTACATGAATGGCGGGCGATGGGGCGATAAACAAATCGTACCCGAGCAATGGGTCAGGGAAAGTCTGACTGCGGTTTCACCGAAAACGGTAAAGTATGGTTTCGGTTATGCCTGGGGGATCCCCCCCGAGAAAGCATTCAATCAGAGATGCTACACGGCAGAGGGAATGGGCGGGCATATGTTGATGCTGTTTCCTGACAGCGACATGATCATCGTTCATCGCGCAAACACCTATATTGAACCATGGGTCGCCGTCGACTGGACCGAGATTAAAAAGGTTGTGAAAGAAATTTTTGCGGCCAGGACAGAAATAAAAATAACCATCGACGAATCCAAACTGATCGCATACGAACCCGATCGCAAACACTGGCCTGTTTTGATAGCCGACAATTCATCGAAAACAAAACGCTTCGAAAAATACTACGACAACGACGGCGACCCCGTAACGATCCTCAGAGAAAAGGAGGGGCAACTTGTTGTAAATGACCTGTACATCGGAAACTTCAATCTCTACTCAATAACCGACAGTACTTTTTTCGTTGAAGGAAAAGAAGAAAAGATTTACTTCGAGTATAATAACAAACGAGAGCCGATAAAAGCAATATTCCCATGATCAAAACTACATCGCAGCGTAATACATTGGAAAAACAAATTCAATTTCTTAATTACTAAACAAGATGAAAATGTTTATAGTGGGCATCATTTCCGTGATTATACTATTATGCATTGGGTCGGGGTTTGTATTTATGTTTAATAGACCGGCTTTAGAAATCGCTGCAGATGGCTCGCTTGATGAGGAAAGTTATTCTAATGCTCTTTATCCCATCAGGGTCAATGGGAAGTGGGGGTATATGAATAATAGAAAAGAAATTGTCATTGACTGCAAATTTGAGAAGGCTGAAGATTTCAATGACGGCTTTGCGATTGTTGAAAGACGGGTTACTGATAAAGGAGAGTATAGCACCAGAACATTAATAGGATTTATCGATGAGAAAGGAATGATGCTAACAGACTTTAAATATGATCGTGCTTTTCCATTTTCAGATGAAATGGCTCTTGTCATGAAGGATGAAAAATTTGGTTATATAGATAAAACAGGCAAAGAGGTAATTCCTCTGCAGTATGAAGATGGTGCGATGTTTTCTGGAGGATTGGCGGCTGTGAAAGTCAATGGCAAAAATGGATTTATCAAT
>JAICGJ010000282.1 GCA_025923195.1 Chryseolinea sp. | reverse complement strand
CAAGAATTGGTTTGCTTTCGACTTTTCTTTCTTCAATAATTACCGGCCGCTCCTCGATTACTTTCGGCGTGGGTGCCTGTATTGGTTGTGTCGGTTTTTTAGCAACATGACTTTGCGGCATGGAAACAAAGACCTTTTTGGTTGTCGTTACGGTTTTATTTTCTACCGGTACGACGTGATTCTCTTGCTTGGGGGTCACGTTTATTTCTTCCTGGCTGGGCGCAGCGTAGATTTCCTCTTGTTTGGGAGCAGCATAGATTTCTTCCTGCCTCGGCATTGGCTTTACAACCGGCTTTTCTTCCGGTTTTTTGTAAAACCTGTCGTAAGGCTGCTCCTCTGTTGCCGGGGCATAGTCTTTTAACAAATCCACTTCACTGGGATACCGCCACGCAGCGCTTTTCCCTTCTACCCAAACCAGATCATAGGGCTTAAGGCCAAAACTCACTAATTGCTGCAAACTATAGGGGCCGCTTTGCTTATTGCTGCGGAGCAAGAGATAGGTTTCCATACCGTCCAAAGATTTGTACAGCTTTGTAAACGAAAATTCTATGCCGGGCTGTGTAAAAGGCTTGTTATAAAAAAAATATTTTACAATAAGGAAAAATCATCCACCAAAGTGGAAAAAATAGCCCCAAAAAACAAATGTATTTATCAGGAATTGAAAGGGCTTTCCGGTACATTTGCAAGCCTGAAAAACAGGGTCTGATCATTGGTGAATCAAGGCGTTGAAACCTGGACGGAGCGGGGGTTCAATAGCCCGTAAAATAAATCTGAGGAGCAACAAATGGACGATAGCTTACTGCCACAGGAAACAAACGATAAGGAACGCATCATCCCGGTAAACATTGAGGAGCAGATGAAGACGGCGTACATCGACTATTCAATGTCGGTGATAGTGGGGCGTGCATTACCAGATGTCAGGGATGGGCTAAAGCCCGTGCATCGCCGGATTTTATATGCGATGAATGAACTGGGTTTACATTACAACAGGCCTTTTAAAAAATCGGCTCGTATTGTGGGGGAAGTGCTCGGTAAATACCACCCGCATGGTGATACGGCGGTATATGACGCAATGGTGCGGATGGCGCAGGATTGGAATTTGCGGTATACACTTATTGACAAGCAAGGAAATTTTGGTACACAGGATGGCGACGGCCCTGCGGCGATGCGTTATACTGAGGCGAGATTGCAACGGTTAGCTGAGAACATGCTTAGTGATCTTGATAAAGACACCGTAAATTTTCAACTGAATTTTGATGATACTGAAAAGGAACCAACTGTTCTTCCTACCCGTATTCCTCAATTGCTGGTAAATGGATCAAGCGGTATTGCGGTGGGCATGGCGACAAACATGTTGCCGCATAACCTGAGCGAATCGATCGATGGTTGTATTGCATACATTGACAACCGCAATATTACAATTGATGAATTGATGCGATATGTGAAGGCTCCTGATTTTCCAACCGGGGGAATTATTTATGGAATGGAAGGAGTGAAAGCTGCGATGCATTTGGGAAGAGGCCGGGTAGTCGTGCGTGGGAAAATGCACGTGGATACAAAATCGAGCGGAAGAGAACAGATAATTGTAACCGAAGTTCCTTACCAGGTAAGCCGTGATGCATTGACCGAGAGAATTGGCGAACTGGTAAATGAAAAGGTGATCGAAGGCATCGCACATGTAAATAATGAATCGAATGAAAAGGAAGGCACAAGGATCGTAATAGACCTGAGACGGGATGCAATTGCTAACCTTATCATTAACCAACTTTATAAGTTTACAGAATTACAAACTTCATATGGTATCAACAATGTTGCGTTAGTAAAAGGAAGACCGAAAACCCTGACGCTAAAAGACATGATCGCCGAGTTCATTGAATTCCGTCATGAAGTAGTAGTGCGTCGTGCAAAGTTTGAATTGAATGAGGCGGAGAAAAAAGCGCATATTTTACAAGGGTATTTAATCGCACTTGACCACCTCGATGAAGTGATAAGTTTGATAAGAAGTTCAGCTACACCGGATATTGCAAAAGATAAGCTTATTAACGCCGGGTGGGGATTGGATGAAATCCAGGCCAAGGCAATTCTTGAATTAAGATTGCAACGCCTCACAGGAATGGAAAGAAATAAGATCAAGGAAGAGTTTGATGAATTGATGAAGTTGATCGCCGAATTAAAAGAGCTGCTGTCAAATGAAGGAATGAGGTATGAGCTGATCAAGAAAGAGCTTGTGGAAGTTAAAGAGCGATTTGGCGATGCCCGCAAAACTGAGATCACTTATTTAGATGATGAAGTGAAAATCAAAGACCTGATCAAGGAGGAGGATGTCGTAATTACCATTTCACATTTAGGTTATATAAAAAGAACATCTGCTTCTGAATACCGTTCACAACGCAGGGGTGGCAGGGGCGTGATGGGTGGAAAAACAAGAGAAGAGGACTGGATCGAACATATTTTTGTCGCTTCTACACATCATACCATGCTTTTCTTTACAGAGCAGGGAAGATGTTACTGGCTGAATGTGTATGAGATTCCGGAAGGAGAAAAAACAAGTAAAGGAAGGGCAATTCAGAACCTGATTCAAATCCCGCCGGATGATAAGGTGCGGGCAATTATTGATGTGAAGGACCTCAAAGATGACGCCTTTGTTAATTCACACAATATCGTCCTGTGTACTAAAAAGGGGATCATTAAAAAAACGGCGTTGGAGGACTTCAGCCGGCCAAGACAATCTGGTGTAAATGCTATCACCATTTTGGAAGGTGATGAATTGCTTGAAGCAAAAATGACCGATGGAAATTCTGAAATAATGATGGCAGTGAAAAGCGGAAGAGCAATTCGTTTTTCTGAAACAAAAGCAAGGGCCACGGGTCGTGGCGCTATTGGTGTGGCGGGAATAGAAGTTGACGATAATGATGATGAGGTTGTTGGTATGATTTGTGTAAATCCAAATGAAGGTGAATCTAAAACTGTCTTGGTTGTAAGCGAAAAAGGTTTTGGAAAACGAACGGCTGTCGATGAGTATCGTTTTACCAACCGCGGCGGAAAAGGAGTGAAGACGATAAATGTGACTCCAAAAACCGGTAAATTAGTAGGGATGCTGGAAGTGGCATCAAAAGAAGACCTCGTAATTACCTGCAAAAGTGGTGTTACTATACGGATGAAAGTTGCTGATATTAGTGAACAGGGCAGGGCAACGCAGGGTGTAAAACTGATAAGACTGGATGAGGGCGATGAGATAGCTGCTATTACAAAGATCGAGGATCAGTCAATTGTGGAAAACGGTGATTCGAATAACCATGAAAATGGTGAAGCAGCTACGGATAATAATGCAACCACAGAGTAGTTAATTTCATCTGCAATAGGTTCTGATTTAATAAAAACAAAACTGAAAATCATGCAAAGATTTCTTCTAAGCCTGCTTATTCTTTTAGTAAGCAGCAGCTTGTTTGCCCAGTCAATTGAAGATATAGAAGGACAATTTCAAAAAGGAGAGTTAGATAAAGCAAAAGCCTCAGTGGATGCATTTCTGGCTAAAGAAAAAAATGCAGCTAAACCCGATGGCTGGTGGTATAAAGGTGTAATCTATAATGAAATCGCTAAAAGCGAGAAGTATAAAGCACTGGCGCCTGATGGCCGCATGGAGGCTTTTAATGCTTTTAAGAAGTATTATGAAATGGATCCGAAAGCTGTGAGAGGTACCCTGGAGCAGCATGTACGGTTGTTTGATATCTATAATGGTTATTTTGATATGGGGGTAGCAAGTTTTGGCGCTTCTAATTTTGACGACGCATATAAAAACTTCAAAAATGCCCTCGCAGTAGAGGAGTATATTGCCTCCAAAGGCTATGAGTATAATGGGTTTAAGTTCCCTGCTTTCGATACTACTTTAGTTCAAAACATTGCACTAAGTGCCTACAGGGCAAAGAAGGATGATGAGGCCGTTGTTTATTACAAAAAGATAGCAGACCAGAAAATTGCCGGAAAAGACAATGTAGACATTTATCAATTACTCGTTGAATATTACACAAAGAAAAATGACCGGGCTACCCGCGAGCAATATTTGCAGTTAGGCCGTCAGCTTTATCCTGACGACGATCGCTGGTACCAGATCGAGCTGGATGAAGTTGATGCAAAAGATAAAAAGGCATTGTTTGCGAAATATGAGGAGTTGATACCAAAATATCCTGACAAGCACATAATGCTGTACAACTACGCGGTGGAGTTATTCAATTATACCTACGCCGGCGATAAAAAACCCGCAGATTATAAAGAAACACAAAAGAAGATCGAGAGTGTTTTGAAGACAACGATGAATGTTAATAAAAGTTATGCCGAAGCAAATGTGCTAATGGCTCGTCATTATTATAATGTGCTATATGACATACAGGATGAAATGCAGGCCATTAAAGGGACGACCGCGGCAGACCAGAAAAAGAAAGCTGATTTGAAAACAAAGATGACCGAAGCCGCTGATCAATTGATTGTATATGCTCAGGGAGCATTTGATATTTATAATGCAAAAGCAACACTGAAAGCGGGTGAGAAGGGAAATCTTAAAGTAACCGCAGGTTACCTTGCTACGGCTTACGATGTAAAAGGCGACAAGACCAAGGCGGATGAATACCGGAAAAAAGCAGAAGGAGTGAATTAAAATAACAGACCACCGAAAGGTGGTTTTTTTATTGGGAAATGGAAAGAGTATTTAGAGGGATTTTAGCGTTCAAATTAAACGTAGCCCCGCGTTTCTTCCTGAACTATTTTATCAAGCTGCGACTTAAAATCAGCGCAACACCAGGACTGTACTTCTAAAAAATCGTCAACGTCACGAAGCCTCACAAGGATTTTGCTTTCGATATCGGGATGAACGCGGCAACTAACACCCATGTACTTATTGTTCAGATCATTTGCGTGCTGATATACGGAACTATTGCGTAATGAAATCATTTCGGGGTTGAACGTATTTATTGTTGTCAATAGATCCGGTTCAAATTTTATCATGCAATGAATATACGAAAATAGGGCGCCCTGTATATGGTTTGTAAGGTTTCAAAATTGTCACGAATGTCTCGACTCTTTTTTCATATTTCCGACTGATTGGGGCGGGCTTTCATGCGTTGTTTGGTATCGTGAACAGTCGAAAGGCGTTGATATGTTATTATCATGTCGGTAAGTTCTTTTCTGGAAGCTGAACAAAAGGCTTACATTGGACATCGGATAAGGTTTAATGGTTAATGGTTTTTGATTTACAAGCCCCTTTGTTTCCACCAAGGGGCTTCACATTAAAGTAACTTTTTAAAATACAAAATCCCTCTACCGGAATATAGGTTGGCTTTGTATGCAGCAGTTGGTTAAATTTTCTTCTGACAGATACCTGCCAGTCAATTACTACTATTGGCCGCCGAAGATTGTGCTGAAATGGCACCCGCAGGGGGTGCTTACTCAAGACGCGTGTATAGTTAATTTGAAAACGGCATTAGATTTACATTCCCGACACCGAGAAAATTCCTGTGTTTGCGTGGTTTATCGTATAATGGACTAAACCTGTGCATTTCCTTTTCGGGGAAGTCTTCACAGGTTATTTTTTGTCCTTCTAATACCGATTTTATCACGTGGTGATTCTCGTCATGGTTTGCGAGATAATGTGTGTTTTTATCTTCGTCGTATGTAAGCAAGCAAAAATCCATTTCTCTACTTTGAGCAGCGTTCAGGACATCTATCGGGTGTTGCTGCGAGACCTGGTGGCACCTGAGCTGCGCGCCATGGGCTTCAAGGGATCGGGGAGCCGCTACCACCTCGACGACCAAGAGTTCTGGGCAAGGCTCGGGTTTCAGGCATCGGCCTACAACACCAGCAAGGCCATGAGGTTCACCGCGAATCTGTGCGTGGTCAGCAGGTCGGTGTGGGACTCCGCACGCAGCGAGCGGCCGTACTTGCCCGAGTCGCCGGCACCGAATGTCTACTACGGAACGTTCACCTGGCACACGCGCATCGGACGGCTGATGCCACACAAGGCGGACCTGTGGTGGGACCTGGACCATGCCACAGAGCCCGCCGTGATCGCGGACGAGGTCGTCACCGCCATCCGGGACTTCGGTCTACCAGCGATGCGTCAACAGTTCCGCTGATGACGAGCACCGTCCCGGGCAGCGGACCGCCGCGTGCGCGCCTGGCGCTGACCCT
>JAICGJ010000281.1 GCA_025923195.1 Chryseolinea sp. | reverse complement strand
TCGTACTGCCTTATGATTTAAAAAATTCTTATACTGTGAGTAACGATACATTGAACCACGCAGCGTCCCTTGCAGGAGACACTGCTGCGACTGCGACCGCCATCGCAAGAAGTCGCCTTGCTATTAACTATGATCGATGATTTCCAAGCGAGACGCACCGTCTCCGCAGAGTCTCCCGTTTCGGGGACTCTGTCGGACTGCCACAAGCTTCCAAAAAAGTTTCACAGCGCGAGTAACGACGCATAGAACCACGCAGCGTCCCTTGCAGGAGACACTGCTGTGACTGCGTCCGCCACATGAGATAGTCGACCATTCGTTTACCTATAATAGCGAATTCCTGAGAAGCAAGACCCGTCTCCGCAGAGTCTCCCGTCTCGGGGACTCTGTCGGACTACCATAAGTTCCAAAAAAAATTTTTACAACGCGAGAAACGACCGCATTGAACCACGCAACGTCCTTTACCACATTGAGCTGGTGCGACTGAGAATTATATCTCACCCGCAAAGGCAGAGCTGCAATTTTGTAGTACCTGGACAACCCTAAGTCACAGGATGTTTAATCAGCGTAGCAGGTTTGTCAGTACGAAGGAACTCCGGCCAGTCCGTTCCTTCTCTCTGTTCCAACGGTGGATGTATGGGATAGGATTTCATATCCCAGTCATCGGGACGTTTAAAGAAGTAATAAGAGAGCCGGTTTGCTGTCCACTCTGTCCAGGTGTGCTGATGGTTGAACGTAGTATCATGAGACGACCGCCGGGCGCTGTTCAAGCTCTCCCGGGCTATATGACGGTAAAAGAATAGCTTGCCCCATTTCCGCGCTTGCAGGATATGACCGTACTCGTGGCGAAGCAAGGAAATATTCGCGACCTCATCCGGGTGGACAAATATTCCTATCCCAGGTAACGCAAGGGCTGCCCGGTACCTTAACTCCCCTACCCGACTGCTAAAACATGGTACACCTTCGAACGAGCCTGCATATTTGCCGAGTCCCAGGGTTTCAATTATACTACGGAAGACGGATTTGATTAGAGATTTGGGTAGGGATTCCCTATTGGAAGCTTTTAAAGGACTTATGCTGCGGAATTTTAAGCCTCTCACGTCGACTTTGGGTTTTACAAAATGCTAATATTCTTTACAGGGTCCCTGAAATTATCCAGCGCTTTGCCCTGATGTTTGTGTAAAAAATCCACAATTTGGCTCGTACTGTTACCTACGGTTTTCAGCAGGTGGCATAGCGTGAACGGTGATATGGAAAATCGCTGACACCAATAATCAGTGTCAGAACGCCCCTTAATGACGATAACGTCATCTTCTGGCCCGGGAAGATGTTCAGGGTTGTCCATGGGAAGATATTTAGCACAAAAACTATTCCTTACTGAGAATTGTTTGCAGACTATCGAAAAAAATTAGCCGTCTGCTGCGTCAAGACGAGATAAATTAGGTTAAGACGGTCACTTACTAGGTCGGGTGCATTTAATAAGCTATCATTAAGTTCAGGGTGAATGCCTTGGAAATCCTGCTATCCAAGTCCCCTGCGGTTGCTGGTGACCTTAGCTCCCGTCAATGCACAATACGTAACAACGGCTTGGCTGTATGCCTGGCAAGCAGAATTTATAAACCATTGCTTAACATCAACGAGGCTCGGGATCCCTGATGATGAAGATGTCATTTCATTCTCTCAACGTTTCACGAAATGTTTTCAGAAGCGCTTTGTCGTTTGATTTCTTAATTGCTATCCCAGTGCATTCGTTGAACCTGGCAAACGCTTGAATGGCATCACAAACTTTTGCCATAGTGCCTTTGGTCATTTTCACAGGCTCGGCATGAAGGTTATGGATAGTGAGCGTTTGTTGTTTCCTGTCGGATTTAGAATCCATCCGCGCCACAAAAGTATCGCCGACGAGTATGGGCAGAGAAAAATATCCGTATTTCCGTTTGGCTTCAGGCACGAAACACTCCACCTGATAATCGAAACCGAAGAAGTCTCGTAACCGATGCCGGTACACGTTTAACATGTCGAACGGCGAGAGTACGAACGCATCGCCGGTTATGGTGACCTTTTTCTTTTTATAAGATGGAAGCATGTATAGAGGACCTTTCAGACCTTCGATCTCAATCTGGCAAACCTCGCCCGCGTCAACCAGTTTTTTCATCTCTGACTTCAGAGGTGGCTTTACAAGTCTGCCGTTCCAGGCAATCTCTTTGAGATACGCGATACCTAACGCTTTCAATGAACGGAAGATAAGATGCCTGGTAAACTCTTCGATGCTAGGCATAGTCTTGTCGATATGGCCTGGAATGATATTCTCTGTAAGGTCGTATAGTTTGTGGAACTCTTTCGTTCGTGTGGCTAGTAGTTTGCCTGTGAGATGCAACCTTTCGAGCGCCACTTTCGACGGACGCCAGTCCCACCAGCCGGAACTCTTGGTGACGCGGTCATTTTCAAAGTCCTTTGCCCGCAGCGGACCTTCGCGCGAAATCCGGTCGATAATCCTATTCATCAGATTGACTTCCGGTTGTGGCAGCGACTTCCATTTGTTGGAAAAGCTGTGGTGTATGGGCAACGAGTAGCGGAAGTCGTACATGGGCATGAATCCCGAATCACGCGTCCAGAATTCGTAGATCCTTCCTTCCGCCTGAAGTTCTTCGAGCCACTCGAATTTGTAGCCTGGCACGCGCGCCGCGATGGCATGGTGATGCGCGCGTTCAACCACGTAGTTAGTGTCTACTTGGACGAAGCCGAGGTGGTCAATGACCTTGTACGCTGCTTCCTTACCCTTCCCGAATTGTGCGCGGCTCGCGAGCCCTGCAGCGTGGAGGATGATTTTTCGGGCTTGTGATTTTGTGAGAATAACGCGATCCATGGAAAATGCATTTTACGGGAGCTTGAGCGAAAAATACATAGTATAATTGTTCGCTCAGCGATCTTAATAAATTGAAAAGGCTCAAACAAACAAAAGAAATGACTTTTCATAGAAGTTAGAGCAGCACATTACGTATATTAGTTTGCTAGCAGCCATAATCCTGACGGCTAACCTGATCTTGCCATAAGCAGTTGGGATTCATTTTCCATTGAACATTCGTTAATTCACGACCTATGAAAAATATGCTATCCGCTTTATTCTGGATCCTTCCCTTTTTCGTTGCTATAGCACAAGGAACTCTCCTTCAACCTGGTAATGCCTCTGCCGTTAAAGTATCGCCTCATCGTTTAACTAGGATTGATCGGTTGCTTCAAACCCAAATTGATAGTGGCTTGATAAACGGAGCTATTGGTTTTGTTGCCCGCGACGGAAAGATAATCTATTATAAAGCTCTTGGATTAGATGACGCCGACAAAAAAACTCCGTTGAAACCAAACGCAATTTTTCGACTTGGCTCCCAAAGCAAAGCTATTACATCTGTTGCGGTAATGATGCTGTTTGAGGAAGGCAAATTATTACTAGATGATTCAGTGGCTAAATATCTTCCGGCTTTTGTGAATCAACAGGTGCTTGACAAATTCAATATAAAAGATTCTACTTACACCACTAAGCCGGCGAAACGAGCTATAACAATTCGGGATCTCTTTACGAACACATCAGGTATTGATCATTTGCTGATCGGTACAGATACTATGAATGCAATTTATGCGAAGGCAGGAATACCAGCATTGTTTGCCAGTGATTTTATACTCTCTGACGCCATGAAGAAGCTCGGCAAACTGCCCTTATTGCATCAGCCCGGTGAACGTTTTACCTACGGATCGAACGCAGATGTATTGGGATATTTAATTGAAGCAATTTCAAAAATGAGTTTAGACCAGTTTCTAAGCGCGCGACTTTTTAAACCATTGGGTATGGAGGATACGTACTTTTATCTACCTCCTTCTAAATATTCAAGACTGGTAAATGTTTATACGAAAGAGAAAAATTATTTAAGAAAATGGAAAGAAAAGGACTGGCCTTATTTGAGTATAAATTACCCAATCGTAAAGGGGACTTATTTTTCAGGCGGTGCTGGACTTAGTTCAACCGTTAAAGATTATGCAATCTTTTTACAAATGCTTCTAAATGGCGGCCAGTACAATGGACAACGTATACTATCAAAACATACCGTCGCGCTTATGACTTCGAATCAAATTGGCGATATACCGTGGAGTAGTCCGCAATTTGCATTAGACAGGTGGGGTCTTGGTTTTGCGATTACAACAAAGGACGGACAAACTAGACTGGGTCAATCGGAAGGTTCGTTTGAATGGGCCGGAATTTTTAATACCTTTTTTTTCGTTGACCCCAAGGAAAAGTTGGTTTGCTTATTGTTTACGCAACAAATCCCGTTTTCCTGGAGTCTAAGTGATAAATTCAAGGTGGCAGTGTACCAGGCGTTAGATGATTGATTCAGTAAAAAGGATGCACTTGTGTTGTTATCGGACAATAAACAAACCACGACTTTTCACCCTGCTTCACAAACAACCTGCAAGTAGATATAAGATCTGCTGTAATCCTGTAGTTCAATAAACCGGGAACGTCCTTTCATAAATCGATATCAAGCCGTCTATCCGTTGGGGTGTTCTCATTGGATCGCAATAGGCCCAGCGTCGTTTTTGCGTTTTCGCCAACAACCTTGCACAAGCGAAATCAGATCGAGTAATTACGCTGCTCATTAAATCGCGAGCTCCTTTCCATAATCGAGGTTGCATTCGACTTCACTTTATGCTACGGGTTATTGCCGAGAGCGCACAACCTGTCAGCGGAGCTGGGCACCTAACAACGGCTTGGGTGTGCGCGTATTGACATCAGGCTATCTCATTAATTTATCTGATTCTAATTTGCAAAAAGCTCATCAAGGTATACTTCCTTATCCTCACTTTCAAGTGTCAATCGCTCCCAATCGAAATCAGGATTCATGATGCTATTTGGATCAGTACTGTAAGGCTTCTCGAACTGCCAATGCATTAACTCACGATAAATAGGCGTAAAGCAATACTTAGGTTCAATAGTATCCTTCAGCTTTAAGATAAATTGGCTCCATACCTGATAAGAAAAACTACTCCGACTAGCTGGCGGGAATTCGTCTTGCCGCCAAGGTTCGATTAATAAATTCCCACCCACAGGGCTGTAGCCATAGGCCACAGCATCAATGAAAAACTGGTTCACTATTTCTTGGTATTCCTCCGGGACGTAGTAAACCGTGCGGCCAGGGAATATGTAAGCTGTGTCATGATAATGATGGACGTGTTGGTAAACGGTATCATACACGTAAATGGTTTCGTAAATAAATACGCTATCAATTGTAGCTATAAAGAAGGTGTCTACGTCGGTGATTGTTGTCCTGATTTCTACTGTGTCAACTTTCCAGAAGACTCTATCAATGAATACCGTGTCAATGACAGGTACCTTAATGGTGTCTCGAATTTCTTTTACTACTTCGTCGTAGACTGTTTCGGTACAGGAACCGAGGGCAAATAAAGCCAGGATCCCTATTTGTAGATAGGTTTTCATAGCCAAAAACAGATTAGACTTGAAAGTACAATATATCCACCCTAATTGCCGATTCCGGGAGATATAATTTCCAAATCAGTATGAATTCAGGCTTTCGATCGAGCCTGAAGATTTTATCAAACTCCTGGATCAACGCTTCGCATTTGTCAATATCTGTACTGGTATGTTCATTGAGCTTATTCTCACCAAGAACGCGGGCATTTGAGCGAAGAAATGAAGTTCGCGGGGTTAATGTAATCGGGTGAGGCTTTACATAATGCATTTTTCATTCGACATCATTTTACGCACCGGCTACTGTCTTAGAGCAGCAATGCAATTATTATGGTGATGACTGCTTTTTCACTAGCTATCATTGGTTTCGTTATAAATGTCATTCGAAACCCTGTTATCCAATTGCCTGCGGTTCTTGGTGACCCAAACGCTAGCCCGCGCATAACACGCAACAACGGCGGAGGTGTGCGGCTGACAAAGCGGAACGTATAGAGCATAGGTGGAACACCAACGAGGCGTGTGAAGTGAGCTGCCTTTTTGATACCGCTGACAAACAGGCCTTCCAATTCTCGAACCCTAAGGTTATCCTAGGATCCACATTATTTAACTTCCGGGTCTGGCCAATCTTCATAGCCATTCTTGAGTAGCCAATTACGTTAGATGTATTATTCATGGAATTTGACTAATTTGATTCATAACGGAGGACCAGTCGGGAACGCAACATTCAAACCTTTCACGCTTTATAGTC
>JAICGJ010000280.1 GCA_025923195.1 Chryseolinea sp. | reverse complement strand
TATGCGATGACTGCTGCTCCAAATCTTTCCCTTGGAAGCACCTTTGTGCAATAGAGATAGCATCCTCACCCGACAACCGAACGACGGCAATAGCTGAGATACCCTGGGCCGTAGCCAAGGCAACAATGGTATCATCAAGGAGAAGTGACATAAAATGCAAAAGTAAGCAAAACGGTAACAGCGCACAGCGTACAGCGTACAGCATACAGTTAACTGACTATCTCTTGCGTAGACATTATCGAAACGGCGGCTGTGAGCTGTCTGCTGTTAGCTGTAAGCTTTCAGCTCCTCGCGTCTCCCTGACTATCAACACTGAGAGCCGCACCGCAGACAGCCGACGGCTTACAGTTAACGGACAATCTCTTGCGTAGACATTAGCGAAACGGCGGCTGTTAGCTGTAAGCTGTACGCTGTCAGCTTTTCGCGTGCTCTCTGACAATCAACACCGGTATGCCTACGCGGTGCCTCACGGTGTCTACAGTCGTTCCAAAGATCAGGTCTTTGAAAAACTTGTGTCCGTGGGCGCCCATGACCAGCAAATCGGCCTGAAATTCTTTGACCATTTTCGGGATCCTGCTCTTGGGATTTCCAAAACCAATTTTGATCTCTACATGATAACCCATATCCTCTAGTTGCTTTTTATAACTTTCCAGCGCGTGCATGTCCTCGGCCGATTCCTGGTCTTCGATATCACTGCCATAAACCATTGCACCAGCAGTCTCTACGACATGTAGCAACAGGTAACGGGCATTAAGGCCGCCTTGTGCGGTAGCACTCCTTATAGTGTGATTGTCGATAGGGCTGAAATCCAGCGTGATGGCAATCCTGTTATACCTAGGTTGAGAAGATAAGTCAAGGGTAACCGCCGTACCATGCGGGATTTTGGCCTCTCTCTCAGCTCTTCGTCTTTCAATAAACGGTTTGAAGGTAATGTACAGGAGTAAGGCACCGGCCGCCAAGCAAAGGGGCACTGCAGTAATCCATACAATCCAGGCGTTATCACCAGCTGCTTCTAGCCATCCCGTGATCTCCTGGAACACCAACTTTACATTGAGGGAGACAATGACCAAGGCAATGGCCCAGGCGGAGATTTTCATCCATGGTTTAATAACAAAGTCACCCATTTTTTCTTTATCGCTGTTAAAGTGAATAAGCGGAATAACGGCAAATCCCAACTGTAAACTTAGCACCACCTGGCTGAAGATCAGCAAGGCGCCGGTTTCCTCTTCACCATAGACGATGATCACAATGAGTGCCGGTATTATGGCAATCAGTCGTGTGATCAACCGCCTTAACCAGGGAGCAATGCGCAGATTAAGATATCCCTCCATGACAATCTGGCCCGCCAGCGTCCCCGTTATAGTAGAACTTTGACCAGCGGCCACCAATGCTATACCAAAAAGAATAGATGCCCATTGTGTTCCGAGCAAGGGAGTTAGAAATTTATATGCGTCCTGGATATCCTCGACCTCGTACATGCCTGCCTGAAAAAAAGTGGAGGCGGCTAAGACCAGTATTGCGGCGTTTACAAAGAATGCTGCATTCAGTGCAATGGCTGAATCAATGAAGTTATATTTAATGGAAGTCCAGATGCCCTTCGCGTTGCGATTAATTCTGCGCGTTTGTACCAGCGATGAATGCAGGTATAAATTATGTGGCATGACGGTTGCGCCAATGATTCCAATAGCGATATAAAGGGCTTGATCTCCAGGTAACGAAGGCACGAATCCTTTAACCAATTCCGGAAAATCCGGTTTTGCCAAAAACATCTCGACCAGGAACGCGCCGCCGATAATGGCTACCAGGGCGATGATGAATGCCTCAAGCTTGCGGATACCATAGCTTTGAAGAAGAAGCAAAAGCAGCGTGTCCAAAACTGTCAAGCTTACGCCCCAAATCAACGGCAGGCCAAACAGCAGTTGCAGCCCGATGGCCATTCCCAACACTTCTGCAAGGTCACATGCGGCGATTGCAATTTCCGCCAATATCCAAAGACAAAAATTAACGGGTCGACTATAGGACCTCCGCGATGCTTGTGCCAGATCCAGCTGCCGGACTATTCCAAGCCGGGCACTTAAGCTTTGTAACAAAAGTGCCATGATGTTAGACATCAGTAAAACCCAAAGCAATGCATAACCAAATCTACTGCCGCCCGCGATATCTGTGGCCCAGTTACCTGGATCCATGTACCCTACGCTGACAAGATACGCTGGTCCTAAAAAAGCCAGCAGTTTTCGCCAGCCCTTTCCCTGCGTTGTATCAATAGACGAATTCACTTCACTCAGTGATTTCCGTATTGTATTTCCCATTTCCATATTTCAGGTATTTAGACCGCCACTAAAATGTTTTGCGCCACAGATTTAGAGATGGTCAGCTTTTTTTTATCGACAATTATTTCGAGACTTTCGTCGTATTGCTCCTTGCCAATCAATTCTACTTTTTTTCCAGGGATCGTTCCGATTTTGTTGAGGTATTTCAACAAATTAGAGTCTGAGTCCTTCACTGCGACCACATTGCCTACATAGCCCAATGGTTGCTCCAGCAGACAACCCTGCGCCGGAAGCTCAACTTTGCCATGGCGATCGGGTATAGGTTCACCGTGCGGATCAGCCTTCGGATAGTTCAGAAATTCGTCCAGCTTTTCGATGAGTAACGGAGACTGTATATGTTCAAGCTGCTCCGCGATTTCGTGTACTTCGTCCCAGCTAAACTTCAGCTTCTGCACCAGGAAAGTTTCCCACAACCTATGCTTGCGGATAATGGAAAGTGCTTTTGCTTTTCCCAGCTTGGTCATCTTTACACCGTAATATTTTTCGTAGGCAATGTAACTTTTGCCGGAAAGTTTCTTGATCATATCTGTAACAGATGCTGCCTTCGTGTTCATGGAGTCCGCTATCTCATTGGTGAGCACAGCCTTTGCACCACCTTCAGCCAGGTGGTAAATACATTTAAGGTAATTTTCTTCTGTAAAGCTTAACATACGGGCACTGAGATGAATTAACGATGGGTAAAAATAAAAGTTTAGACGGGTCTAAAAAAATATTTAGATATATTTTTTTTACTCCAGCAGCTCCGAAACCGTTTGAAGAAGTTTTTTCTCTTCCGTGTCCCAAAAAATATGCTCAGGTGGTGATGTGTAAAAATTAGTGGTGGTGATCGCTTGCGCCAGGCTACCGGTATTCAGGTTTAGAGGATCAAAGGTTATCGCGGCCCGATAAGGCCTGCATATTTCTACCCAGGGAGCATGATCAATCAGAAGGATGGGAAGCGAATAGCCAAGATATTCGAACAATTTGGTTGGGATCGTATTTTCCGTGGCCAGGCTGGCTGGATATGCGATGACTCCCATATCAGCCATTTGTATGGCCTCCAGAATTTCTAGATGTGGGATGGGAACATTGCTTTCCCGGAATTGAATAAAATCGTGATGTCGGGTGTGCTCTTTGATTTGCAGCCTGACAGCCTGCATGGGGCTGAATCCCACTATATGTAGCTTGAATCGGGGATCAACCTCATGTAATTTTATCGCTATATCGATCGCTATAAATACGCCTGTCGAGGGCGCCAAGGTTCCGCTGAACAAAAGATGAAAGTTCAGGTCATGGGCGCTCCATTTTTTTGCTGCGGGCAATGTGACCTTCTTTAACTTGTTTTCAAGAATTAGGCCCTTGTTCCCAATGAATTTGAGTTCACGGGCGTAACCAGCTTCTGCTAAAAAAAAACAATTTATTAGCGGTGAGGTTATCCATTCTTTCGCTCTTACGTACAAGGCTATTAAAACTCGGATAATGGGAGGGAAGGCATTTGTATATAAGATATTCCTGAAATAGTTTTCACGGATGTCGTAGACGATTTTGCAAGAAAGAAACAACTTCGCAACCAAAACCATCCACAACAATTCGTGCGTACATATGATCACGAGAGCTGGTCTGAGCTGAAGAATTTTGGTAAGGACCTTAAAAGGTGCGAGCATCCTGTCAGTGCTCAGCCTGGTGTACGAAGATAATGGATGAAAAATTATAGTACTTGCGGCAATATTTATAACGCCTTCAGTTCCGAAAATATGAACCTCATATTGCGACGACAAGCTTTGTCCAAACTTTTCAAACATGCGCGGGTCATTTACCGGTTTCAGAACCGAAGCGATGACTATTCTCCTTTTTTTTATTTCTTGCATGCCGAATTAACTCGAATATAATGGAATTGAGACAACGCATTGAAAAAATCTGGGAAGATCGCTCACTACTACAATCATCCGACAGTCAGGAAGCTATTCGCGAGGTAGTTGAAAAATTAGACAAGGGTGAATTGCGGGTGGCGGAGCCTGTATCGTCTGGCTGGCAGGTTAATGAATGGATAAAGAAGGCAGTGATCCTCTATTTTCCGATACAGCAAATGGAGACAATTGAAGTTGGTCCGTTTGAATTCCACGATAAAATAAAGTTGAAACGCAATTACAAAGCACTGGGTGTTCGTGTAGTTCCCCACGCGATTGCCCGCTATGGCTCATATGTAAGTAAAGGAGTGATATTGATGCCTTCTTACGTTAATATCGGCGCCTATGTCGACGAAGGCACCATGGTTGATACATGGGCAACCGTGGGTAGCTGTGCGCAGGTAGGCAAGAATGTCCATCTAAGCGGAGGCGTAGGAGTAGGGGGTGTCTTGGAACCTGTTCAAGCATCTCCTGTTATAATTGAAGATGGCGCGTTTATTGGTTCAAGGTGTATATTGGTGGAAGGCGTGCGAGTGGGCAAAGAAGCCGTTCTGGGTGCCAACGTAGTCCTTACCGCAAGCTCGAAAATTATCGATGTAACGGGGCCGGAACCTATAGAAACGCGTGGCTATGTTCCAGACAGGGCTGTGGTAATTCCCGGCAGCTATGCAAAAAATTTCACAGCCGGAAATTTCCATGTGCCTTGCGCGTTGATTATCGGAAAGAGGAAGGAGAGCACAGATAAGAAAACATCGCTAAATGACGCCCTCAGAGAAAATAATGTTTCCGTTTAAACGACCTTTAGTATTGGCATATCGTTTGAATTTCTTACACCGGCTACCCTTGAGTAACGCACATTGTGTAATTTTAATTATTTAAGATGATAAGACTTACCGTCAGTTTTGTTCTGTTAAGCTTGCTATCCGGGTTCGTCCATTACAGGAATGATGTGTATCCACCTGTAAGAAACGAAAGCTTTACCAGAGGCGAGGTCATCAATTTCAAGATGACATACGGAATATTTACTGTCGGAAAAGGCAGTGTCAGGATTCACCCCAATTATTTCAGGCTTAATAATCGCGATTGCTTCAAAATTGATGTGCATGGAAAGACCGTGGGAATGGTCGACTGGGTAGCGGACGTTGACGATCAGTGGGGGGCCTATATTGATACCGCCGCCATTCTTCCACATCAGTTCTACAGAAGAATTCGGGAAGGTCGTTACAAGAAGGACGAATGGACTTTCTTCGACCACGAAAAAAAGAAAATTGAGGTAAAAACCATTGATAACAAAACCGGAAGATTCAAAGAATCAAAATATTATGATGCTCCAGCACAGGTACGCGATATGATCGCCGGGTTTTTGTATTTGCGCAACATGGATATGTCTAAGTTAAAAAAGGGCGACACCGTTTTGGTCGCCGGTTTCTTTGAGGATCAATTTTATAAAATGAGGATCATATACGACGGCAAGCAGGTCATCAAAGTCAAAGCGGGAAAGATCCGAACGCTGGTGTTCAGGCCCGTAATGCCCCAAAACAAAGTGTTTGATGGTGAGAATTCCGTGACTGCATATTTTTCTGACGACAAGAATCGGATCCCCGTAAAAATAGACGCAGAGATGTTCATTGGTAGCGCTGGTGTGGAGCTGACCAGTTATGAAGGCCTGAGGAACCCGCTTAATGTGGTGAAGTGAGTAAGGTTTTCGGGTAATCAGTAATCGGTAATCGGGTAATCAGGTATGGTACCTGATCGCTGGTGCGGAATTCAAATGCATATAGGTTAAACAGCACAGTCAATCGTCGAATACGATTATTTTTCACTTTTCACTTTTAGTTTTTCACTCTTAACCGATTACCGTCCGATTTAGGCTACCAGAAGGTCTCTAAATTTCTCCGGACTCACCGGCTTGACGATGTAATCCCGAACATCGGAATTACTTTGCGCGCGAAGGATATCACGCGGATCGATGGATGAACTGATCATGAAGATCTGTATCTCCTTTT
>JAICGJ010000279.1 GCA_025923195.1 Chryseolinea sp. | reverse complement strand
TTTAGCACGTCTAGTTGTTATTCATTTTTGACTTACGTTTGCATGAATTTTAAAACACTTTGAAAGTACTTTGTATTTCAAAGTTAATAAGAAAAAATCAATAAACGATCCTCCCCTGCAATTTTTTTAGACAGGGGCTTCCGCTGAATCTGAAAATCTATAAACAACAATATGGATATTAAATGAAGCACCCTGACTAAGCCACATGCTCGGTAGGAGCTAACGATCAGTCACCCCACATTAAGTTATCCCTAACGTTGCTGGTTAGTCAGCGGAAATGTTCAGTTAAAAGTGTACGAAACATTTTCAAAAAATTCATAGAGCAATTCTGATTGGTCGGGGTTGTATACCTGAATGCGAAGTTTATCCACTTTTACATTAGTACCAGCGGTGATTGAAAAACTAGCGGCTGCTGATCCCGAGTTTGTATATATAGGAGAACCTGACGCGGCATAAGAAGGCGTAAGGGTATTGCCAGTAAAGGGACGTACGAATATTCGTGCACCAACACTTTCACAAATTACGTAGTCAAACGTGATATTTACGTTGGTGTCTAATGCGATAGTTGTTGGTGACGCGGGTTCCAATTGCGTTATTTTAGCTCTGCTTCCTAAGAAAGTATAATCCACAGGGATCAATTCTTCGTATAACAGTGTGCTCTGGGTCGAATTCCATACCTGGATCCTGGCGTGATCAACATGGGTTGTGTCACTGGCAACGATGGTGAAATAACCAGTGCCAGTCCCAGATGAAGCGGTGTGCAGTGGTGAAGCGTGAGCAGCATATAAGGGAGTGACGTTGCCCTCCGTGAAAGGCCTGATAAAAATATAGACACCGCCGGAAATGGCTGCCTTATAATTGAAACTAAAGGTAACATCTTCGCCTGTACAAAATTCCCCCGACGTGGTGTTGCCAAATGCTGTAATTGATGCAGTCGCACTCAAATAGCGGTAATCGACATCTGCAAAGGTCTCATACAATAGTTCATTTGAATCACTGTCGAATGCCTGTATGCGCACCTGATCGACTTGCACAGGTGTGTCTTGATTGATGGTGAAGTCGCCCATACTATTGCCTGACGGTGAAATATAATCGGGAGACGGATGTGCGCTATAATTAGGTGATAACGCACCTTCAGTTATTGGGCGGGCAAAGATGCGAATACCACCTGTGACAATTGTTTTGTATTCAAATTTAACGTTGATCTTTTCGCCCATTAATAAGGTCTTCGGGGTTGAAGGTGTGATCTCGGTTATTTCTACAACGGTAGAAACAAAATGATAATCCACCGTGGAGAAGTGCTCGTCAAGCAATTCAGTTTGATCGTCATTCCACACCTGGATTCGCAATCGGTCAACATGCACGTCGTTTCCAAGAGTAATCGTAAAATCCGATGAACTCGAGCCTGATCCCGTATACAACCCTGATGGCGAAGCCGAATAATTCTCCGACAATTCAGAACCAGTCATAGGCCGAATGAAAATCCGAACGCCTCCTGAGACATTTGTATTGTACGAAAAGGAGATCGTTACTTTCTCACCAATCAGTAGGGTAGCAGGTGATGTTGGTGCAATTGAACTGATAGTTACATCATTGATAACCGGTCCGTTCTCGTCATCTGAGCAGCCTGAAATTATAAGTCCAAACAAGCTAATGAAAATCAATACGCGTATTTGCAGTTTTGCCATTTCAATGGTAGAGACCAAAGATGTTGAAGCATACCTTCCGTTAGATGCTCTCAGTAGCCAACGATAAAATTTTGTGAACATATTATCTTATTTGAAGAGCAAATTTCGTCCGACGTTTCGCGCAAGTCAATCACCGGTTTGGGTGAGAGGGCAAATTTTTATCGCCAATTTTCATTGACTAAGCTCCCCAAATTTGGGAGGTTGGTAGATGAATCTGATGTTATCACAATTGGAAAATGAAAGCCAGTGATTACCGGCAGCAAATTCTAAATAAATCAGAGAGTTTGAACACTAAAGAAAAGTCTAGGGAATCTAAAAAAAAGCTGACCGCAAGGGCAGCTTCAGACGGCTCGAAGGATATGCGCCGTAGCATTTATACTTAACAATTTCAATCGTATAACAACAGGACCTGGCCAATACCAGATCAGTCACGAATAAATTCAACTCGCGATTATAGATTAAAAGGAAAGAAGGAATTAGGTTAAACCACTCCCCAGCTACACGTTCCAGCCATTCCTGTAGGTCCGTCCTACAAACTGATTAGCGTCTTCTATATTTGTGATCTTCATCTTTTCACCATCCCACAAAAGTTTCTTTCGTCCATAGTAATCCATCTGGCCCTTGCCGTTTTCCTTTCTCAGCATGTAACTGCGTATAGCGAGGTTACCCATCAGTACGGTCTCGGTCATTGGACCGGCGTAGTCAAATGACGATGTCAAGGCCTTGTGCTCTTTGCTATCAAAACCAGCCTTACAAGCATCGACCCATTTCCTCTGGTGCCCGTACTCAGGCTCATCGTACTTCTCAGGCTCCGAACCGAACTCCGTCGTGCCATCGTTCAGGTAAAGTTTTGGCGTCAGGGGCGAACTGTCGTTGATGTTGGTGGATATCAGTCCCTTCTCACCAATAATGAGTACCCCGTTCGCGCTATTGCTTCCTCCAATGTCGTGGTCGGCGGGAACGATCTCCGGATGTGACGGGCGGATACCTCCGTCGCTCCACGTCATTTCTATAGGAGCTTGACTTTTGGCGGTAGCCGCAAAATGGATCGTAATGAATGACGATGGCGGACACCCTTCGGGATGATAATCCGCATTCCACATCTGTGTGTATACAGAGCCAACGCTGCATTCCGCGTCGGTAGGATATTTCAGTCCGAGCGTGCGAAACGGAATGTCAATAAGATGACAACCTACATCACCCAAAGCGCCGGTCCCATAATCCCACCAACCACGCCAGTTGAATGGATGAAGGTTAGGTGTATACGGCTTGTACTCAGCCGGCCCTAGCCAAAGATCCCAATATAGGTCCTTGGGCTTTTTACTTTCGTCGGGAGCCGGCATCGCAAAACCCTGCGGCCACACCGGACGATTAGTCCAGATCTGCACTTTGGAGATTTTCCCAAGTTTCCCGGAATCGACCCAGCCCTGCACCATTTTCAAAAGCGGGTTCGACGCGCCCTGGTTCCCCATCTGACTAACGACCTTTTTCTGCCGCGCCATCTCAGTGAGAACACGTGCCTCACGGATGTTGTGAGTCATAGGTTTTTGGACATATACGTGCTTTCCGCGCTCCATAGCAAAAACTGCTGCCGGCGCGTGCACGTGATCGGGTGTGGAAATTGTTACAGCGTCGATATCCTTTTCCTTGTCGAGCATCTCGCGGTAGTCGTTATACAGCTTTGCTTTGGGAAAGTTCTCAACTGAACGTTTCGCTGAACCTGAAAAATCAACGTCACACAATGCATGGACTTTTTCGCGTCCGTTTACGGAAGCGTTTTTTATATCGCTGGTGCCTTTTCCTCCCGCTCCGATCGCGGCAAGAACAAGTTGATCACTAGGGGCGGTAAAACCAATGCCTCCGAGCACATGCCTGGGCACAATAAAGACAGAGGAGGCAATTACACTTTGTTTGATAAACTTTCTCCGCGAGGAGTCAGTTTTCATTTTTTTAGGAATTTTCATTGCAGGACATTATCGTTAACACAAATGATTTATTTTCCGGAATATAGAGATTAAAAAATAAATATCCATTACTACAGAACGCCGTTGAGAAGACCTGAATTCGACACGATGTGCCTCTATGCCGTAATTGGACCTATCTTAAACAATTGAGAATTTGGAACGATATTCAATGGGCGTGAGTCCTGTCTCCAATTTAAATACCTTATGAAATGAGCTAATGTCGTTGTAACCGACTCTCCAGGTGATTTCATTAAATGAAACTCTTTTCGATTCAAGTAGTCGTTTTGCATTTTCAATCCTTAATTTCTGAAGGTAGGTCAATGGAGTTTCGCCTGTTACTTTTTTGAACCTTCTGACTAAAGTTTTTTTGCCTAGATTGCAGATTTGAGCCATTCTTTCCAGGGAAATGCTCTCGTTGTAATTTGCCTCAAGCCAGTCTTGTACTCGCACGACTTCTTCATCTCCGTGATTTTTTGAAACCTGGTACATTTGGTATGGAGTCTGAATCTTCCTTCCAGAGTCCACCAGAAATACTTTGGCACTTGTCAGCGCTAATTCCTTGGACCCATACCTTTCTACTAGAAAAAGTGCCAGGTTAAAGTAAGCAGTAACGCCGGCAGCCGAAATTGTATCGCCGTTATCAACAATTATTTTTTCAGGCTCCAGCGTAATTTCTTTATATCGATTCCGAAAGGCATTAATTAAACTCCAATGTGTTGTTGCCTTTTTTCCATTAAGGATACCTGTCTCAGCCAGTAAAAAATTCCCATTGCAAGCCGCTGTCATCATAGCACCCCTTTGATACTGCCGCCTCAACCAATTTATCAATTTATTTTGCCTGGGTAGTATTTCCTCAACGTCTCCCACAAACCCAGGGACGTATATTAAATCAAATTGAGATTTTGTTTTTATGCTTCTTTGTGCGTGAACAGGAAATTTGCTAAAGGCGTTGGCTGCGCCTCCTGTTTCTGTGACAATTTCAATTTCAAACAGGTCTCTTCCATTTTTTGAATTGTGCTGACTGTTGGCAAACGAAAGTATGTCCACTACTCCGACGATCATGGAAGCGGTACAATCGTTATAGGCCGCAATTCCGATTTTCATATGAATAAGCTGTAAAAATAAATAATAAGCGAATCTTGCAATGACAAAAACTTTAGCTCGGTCAAGTAATTGCAAAGTCGACAAGTCGAACTTAATAACACGAATCTATAACTAAACCCAGACGTTATTAGATTATAATCAAATCAACTCAACCCAATAATAAGGTAATAAGGTAGCTTCTTGTTTAATATCAATTGTTACTAAGGTAATAAGGTTATTTGTGAGGTTCCCTCGAAGCGAATTTTGTTGTTGATTGAGGTGTCTCTACATCTCGATAAACAAATCCGTCGTGGATAACTCAAAAATTTTAGCTCGGTGTTTAAGTAGCAGCGATCGCGACCAGTAGAAGAATAAACCTGTTACCTTAGTAACACGAACCTATAATCAACCGCAGAATTGCAATGTCCAGCTTCAACATGTCCGTGTTACTATTCGAAATTTAGTCTTGCATTTCAACTTCGACAGTTACTGCTCTAAATACATTTTGAAAGATATCTATAAAGTCGCGTTTAGCGTCTCCACTAATACCACTGTCATCCATCGCTTTCGAGAGTATTTGCATAAAGATATCCCATTCGTCAACGGTGATGTTTAAACCTTTATGAACTGATTCAAGCGGCCTGCCAAGATATGCTGTGGGCCCCTGAAGCGTGCTGGATAGTTTATCAATGATCAGTTGTCTTTGTCGGTATTTACTGTCATTTGCGTGACCTTTAAAGTATTTGTCCAGTTGAGGATGCGCTGCTACACGGGGAAATGCTAAATCGACAAAGGCTGCAATGGCGTCGTAACCCCCAATCCTTTTATACAACGTTGGTTGGAAAAACCCGTTGTTATGTGCCATTTTCGCAGGTATTTCCTGAAGGACATCCCAATGCTCGACAATAATGTTATTCTCTACACGGAACAAGTCAAAGAAGGCCGTATGCTTTCCTGCAAATTCTCCTTCAGCGCAAACCAGAACAAAATTACCCTCACCATAGACTTTAAAGATTTTTTTAATTCCGATAGTTATTCCCTGTTTTTGCAGTTCTTCCAGACCCATCAATAGGCCGGTAACGGTGTTGTCAATAAATGGATTATGCTGTATTATTTCCGGATGATAAAAATCCGATATTCTTTCAATTCGTCCGTCGATGAACACGGTTTGGACAAATGATGTTACAAGTTCCTTATTTCTCTGAGTATTTTTTTTATCCGTAATTTCGGTTGGTCCATCTAGCATAGAGTGACCGTTGGCCGTTTTTTCAGGATGGTCTGCAATTCCGCTCCAGTGCTCAGCTGCTAGTCCATTCTCAAATCTGAATATTTCGAACATTGCTTTTCTGTTAGGCCAGGTAACATCATGATGCAGTACAACAAAATCGCCGTCCTCAAAACTTCTCATGTTGGTGATTTTGGGAGCAGGAATATCCTTGTTCTTGATTTTTGTGATCAGGATCTGTAAACCTGCTTTCCCGTCAGGAACGTTAGGTGTATGCTGAATATAGTTTTCTGATA
>JAICGJ010000278.1 GCA_025923195.1 Chryseolinea sp. | reverse complement strand
GGCAGGCATATTTGGCTCTTGACTTTTTTGGTTCTTTTTGTGTCAAGACAAAAAGAACATAAATGTTAATACGGCGCATGCAGTATCCTGGTGCAAGCGGCTTTCCTTCAAAGCTACCACCACCAAAACATCACCTTCTTATTGGCATACTCTGCGGTAAAAATGCTTCCAAATTGAAATGCAAACTTTTAAATGCTGCTAACTAACTGTCTTGAATCCTCAATCTAAGATAATTTGTATTGATAATTTCAGTGAGGATCGCTCTAAGTTGTTCGCCTTAAGATCTCAATCCGACTCTTCAATGCGAACCAGGCCGCCTTAGTCCAAACATTGAAAGAAAAGTCGCCACACCTGCAAGTGCGCTCATGCTGGCCGCAAAGGGGAAAAAATATACAAACTCCAAAATACCAAAGGCAATTAACCCCATGGATACTGGAGCCAGAAGCTTGCGCGCAATGTTCGGGTGTTGTTCTGCAAATGTTGATATCGACCAAAGAAGTAAAATGAAGACCAGATAATTTATCAATATCAACGCGCTATAACCCTCATAGTAATCTCCCAGACTTCGATTTGCACCCATAAAATCAAATTTATGCTCCGTCATCTGGCGAATGACCTCCTCGCGTTTGGCGTTCCCCTGTGAATCCTTCCAGGAAAAATGCCCGAAAGAATGGCCCAGCAGGTGAATTATGAGAAACGCTATGGCTAATCGTAGTAACAGTTTTGGCTTCATGGTTGGCAAGATCCTTATTAAATGTAACAAAAAAGCATAAGTCTCTGGCACCTGGCGATCCCCCCGAATACCATTTCACAGGAATTTTGTAATTTAACATGCCTAAAACTAAACCTGTCAGACGGGTCAAGAATTGCGAGTCCGACAAGTATTTAATGGTTACATGTCTTGAGTCTTAACTATTAAACATGACGCAATATTTTTTATGATCTCAATGCAAGAATCGGTAGGCTCGGATGATGGTTCTTATCATCAGGTACTACCACCGGGTACATTTGTATTGCACAACAAAGTGTTCAATTATCCTTCCCTTGCCAGAAGGTACAAAGCGATGGCAATTGACGTCGTGATTCTCCTGTCAATAATGATCACCACCATGGTAATTCTGGGTGAAAACGAGAGTCGCCCCACGGTAATGATTCTGATGACCGTCGCGCTAAGTTTTTATGAACCCGTGCTTTCAAGATATTCTGCAACGATCGGGCAAAGGCTAATGCGAATTCGTATTCGCAACTACGATGCACCTTCCCAGCCCGTTGGCTTTTGGCAAGCCTACATCCGCCTGTGGACCAAGGGTATTCTTGGATGGTTGTCGTTCCTTACTGTACACCAAAATCCTGAGCACCGCGCTATTCACGATGTTGCTTGCTCCACCGTCGTGATAATGCTGGGCAACGGCTAGAGATTTCTTTTTGATGCCAATTACTGATCCTGTAAAAAGAATATTCATCTTCGGGGCAGGAGGATCTGCGTTTCTCCCTATTCTTAAGTCACTTACCGGAAAAAGCGATCCAAGAATCTGTTTGCTGCCTACAGCGATTGCAGATAATCCAACTACTATTAATTATTGGTATGAGCGCTGTGTTGAGTTGGGTATTAAGGGATTTGCGCAGCGTATGTTTATCTCAAGTTACGAACAGCAAAAGTCGTTTGAAGAGGTATTACTAAGTATGGATGCTATACTCGTTACCGGGGGAAATACATTGAATATGTTAGCTATTTGGAAAGCTCATGGGATAGACAGTGTATTAAGGAAAGCGTGGGAACAGGGAATTATCCTTTCAGGCGGAAGCGCTGGCTCGTTGTGTTGGTTTGAACATGGGACAACTGACTCCCGCCCGCAAAAAATTACCAGAATCGACTGTTTGGGTTTTCTGCAGGGTAGTCACTGCCCGCATTACGATTCAGAGCAATCAAGACGACCCCTGTATCATTCCTTCATACGATCACGGGAGTTCAAGCCGGGATATGCTTGCGATGACAAGGCTGCAATTGTGTTTCATGATCAGGACGTTCATGAAGTGGTCGCTCTTGACGAGGGGAGCAACGCTTACTACGTTCACCTTGACAATGAGGATGTGATAGAAACGAAACTTAAAAAAACTGTTATTTACCCGGCCTAGATCGTACGTCTCATCAGATCTGAAATCTGTACATTAAAAAAGCCAGCCGTCAGTGACGAGGCTGGCTCCATTCCTTATATACAATTAATCCGAAATTTATTGGTCATCTTCATCAAGCGAATTTGAGATCACTGCATCATGTTCAGCATCTTTTAATTGTGATTCTTCAATCTTCACCAATTGTTTTTGTTCGCGGTCTACATAATATAATCCGCCCTGATACTTATAGATCACCTGATTGTTCGGGCCTTCCTTATCTTCGAGTACTTCTATTTCAGCAGGTTGAGCCGAAGCATTTGCGTCCATGGCGCTTTCATCGGCTGGTGCGTTAGGTTCTTGCGCGGACGGAGTTCCCGGCTCCATTTTTTCTTCAGTACGTTCTGCACCTTGTTCAATTGCATCACCTGTTTCTTCAGCGCCTTGTTTGATTTCCTCACCGGCCTTTTCAGCTCCCTGTTCTATTTGCTCGCCAGTATTCTCGGCGCCCTGCTGAATTTGATTTCCAGCATCCTCAGCTTTTTCACCAGCTTCTTCGGCGCCTTGTTCAACTTCCTCTCCAGCGCGTTCAGCACCTTCTCTCAGTTCATTTCCTGCCTCTTGTGCATCTTCCTTGACTTCATTACCTGCATCTTGTGCGTCTTCCTTCACCTCATTACCTGCATCTTCGGCTTCCTCTACGCCCTGACGGAGGTTATTGTTGATAGAGGTGGTGTCCTGGGCCATCGAGCCGATACAAAAAAGAGTAGCGGCGAAAGCTGTCAAAATCATTTTTTTCATATGGATATCTTTTTTTGAGTTAAACATCAGTTTCACCATTACTATAGATAACTACCATACCAAAATGATGAGGGCCACCAAAAGTGTCAAAACAGGTTGATTATCGACCGGCTCGTTTCTGTCTGGCTGTTCGTAAAGCTCATGTGTGATGAAAAAATCAACATCACTGACCGTATTATTACCCAATAAAAATGCGTCTTCAAGTGTATCTTCTTCAAATTTAGCCTAAACACTTTTATACCTTTTTTAGGGGTTTTTGTTTAATAGTCAATAAATGAATTATGTACAGGCAGAAATTTTTGTCGCTATTAGGTTTATTATCGCTATCCATTTTAAATCGTGAAGCTATGGCTGATACCAATGCGGAGCCTCAAATGTTCTATTTCAAAGACGACGGAAAAATCCCGAATAGCAAACTTCCCCTTCTCGTGTATCGGGCTGGAGTATCTGGGAATATTTCTGCCTCAAGGCTCCAAAAACATTTCGCTTCAAATAACTGGACCAATTCCTGGGATAACGGCGTCTATTCCTTTCACCACTATCACAGCACTTCGCATGAAGTTCTGGGGATTTATGCGGGGTCAGCATTGCTTCATCTCGGTGGCGAACATGGCGAGAAAGTAAAGGTGCAGGCAGGAGATATCATCGTTATCCCCGCTGGCGTCGGACACAAGAATCTTGGGGCAAGCCGTGACTTTGGTGTAGTTGGCGCATATCCTGATGGAAGGACCTGGGACCTTTTAAAGGGCGTGCCAGGAGAACGTCCTGCAGCTGATCAAAATATTGCGGCTTTGCCAATACCGACGACTGATCCTCTGCACGGAAACGGAGGCGGGTTGTTGAAAATATGGAGTTAGAATTTACTTTTTTACCCACTTGCGCTGACTCACCTTGTCGACTGTCGGAAAGTCTGCCGGGATTTTAGTGGTCACTTTGCCCGTAGCCGCCCATTCAGCTCCGCGTTGCAGCATAATAATAAACCCTGTACACTCCATAGAATAGTCACTGTGACCAAGTGGCGTGTGGAAAACGCGGCCTTTGCCGTAGTTTATCGTAAGCATCATGGGTTCGTGCCGTGAAGTGCCCCGGAGTGGGGAAAACGGTGAAGCATTTTTTTCGTCATCAGAATAAGCGGTAGCTAAAATTTTCATATCCTCCGCCGGGCCACGCAAACGATCATATAGCTCATCTTGTGCGTGTAGCCACTGTGATGGCATTCCCTTGGTTACCGGGTGGGCCTGATCGCGTATGGTGATTACAAATTCATATTGCTTACCGTGAGAACCTGCAGTCCCCTTCGTCGTATCCCTCACAATTTGATTTGAATCGTTATAGTATACATAGGGTCCGCTTTTTTCGTTTCGATCGCCCCAGGCTCCCATACCAATTATCTTGTTGAACTCAACCCAGTCGCCAAATGAGTTGTCTGCCGCGTGGACCAACACAAATCCACCGCCATTCTTCACATATTTTTCAAACGCAAGTTGCGTCTCCTTAGGCCATGCGGCCGCTTGCCATCCGAAATTAGATATTACCACATCATATTTTGAAAAATCAGGTTTAAAATCAGGGTCAGGTGTCGGCTTGTCGACCGAGGTAACTTTCTTCTTCCCGGCAGGATATTGATCGAGCAGCTGAAGGCGTTTTTCCTTCCCCAACCCTATATCGTTGTCATTGTGGGGGCCGACCCATGCAAACGCTGTTCGCTCCACTTCTACAGAAAACATTCCAGTCTGCTCCAGATAATCTTTCATCATCGCGGTCGTCTTTGGCCATATACCATGATTGCTTTGACCATCTATGATCAGGGCTTTCAGAACCCTCTGCTGATTTTGTCCAGATCCTGCTGCAGGTCCGTCTTGGTAGGCCAGAAAGAAAATTGCAGAACCAAAAATTGAAAATAAAATGATCGATCGTTTGAGCATGTCAAGGGAGTTATCGTTGAGGAAATAAAAGCTAAGGTTTTAATTCTATAAACCAAAATTATTTTACATAGAACCAAAGATGACCCTACGCTCAGATTTCTTTCATTTTGAAAAACTGTACATCTCGGTCTCATGTCGTCAACATAACATGGTAATAAGCCCAACCGCCCTTAAGAATGAAATGCGAGCGACGACCGGAAATTTGAAAATAAATTGGGCGGAACCTTAACTGTCAAGTTTTTACGTTGTTAATGTAGGTGCAATTTGCCTGTCTCATGCATAAAGTTTGTACTTTTAAAAATTATGTTCGCTGAAGTACACTGCCCCCAAAAAATGCTTCCTGAGGAATTGGATCAATACCTCGAGCGGGGATGGTTCCGGATGGGGCAAACCATCTTTACAACAAATTTTCTCAATTTCAAGAACCGTTTTTACAGTGCCATCTGGTTGCGAATACCGCTAGCAGATTTCACAACGGATAGTACAGGACAAAAACTTCAAAGAAAGAACGCGAGATTCCGGGTTGAAATTCAGCCTGCATTTATTACTGCAGAAAAGGAAGCGCTCTTTTCAGCGTACAAAAAGAATATTTCGTTTGAAGCGTCCGCCTCCCTCAAAACACTTCTTTATGGCAAGGCTGACTTTAACATCTATAATACAACTGAAGTAAATATTTACGATCAGCATAAATTAATTGCCACAGGTTTTTTTGATATAGGCAAAGCCAGCGCCGCAGGTATCAGCAGTTTTTATGATCCTGTTTATAAAAAGTACAGCCTAGGAAAATATTTGATTTACCTAAAAATTGAATACTGCAAGAAGATAAACCTGCAGTACTTTTATCCGGGATACTTTGTGCCAGGGTATACATTATTTGACTACAAGCTCGAAATTGGAAAGCCAGTCCTTCAATATCTTGAGTTTCCCTCACTGAACTGGAAGCCATTGGCGAGCTTTAGAAAAAACTCCACTCCATTGCATATAATAAGGGAGAAATTGCACCTGCTTCAAGCGCTTCTCTTGCAGTCGGGCATCGAGAGTCGGATTCTAACATACGAATTCTTCGATGCAAACCTTATTCCCGAATTGGAGGGGATTGTGTTGTTTGATTTTCCAGTATTCCTGATCTGTGACGGCCTGTCAGAGGAAAATCCGATCGTATTTGATGTGCGCGATCAGCAGTACCACTGGATCAAATGTAAGAGCGTTTGGGCGTCAGCAAGTAACAATGGATCAAAGGATATTTATTCCTCACATGTGTTTAAGTTCGATCACGGTATGTTTTCATCAGAAATGCCACAAGCCATTATATCAATGATCATAAATGAATTAAAATCCTCCGGCAGGATGATGAGTGTGAAAACAAATGTCGCGAGGCAACCTAATTCCTTGTCCGGATAGTGGTCTCCTAATTGATCCAACAAGCAACAACGATTTTATCCCCTGGCTTGTAATTTAGTTCATGTATTTCCTCGCG
>JAICGJ010000277.1 GCA_025923195.1 Chryseolinea sp. | reverse complement strand
CCAAGGCAATAAGTTCTTGTTTATGTTGCGCTAGAATTGTTTTCGCTTGTTGATAACATTCCTCTATCAGTTTGCGAACTTCCTCATCAATAAGTTTTCCAGTGTCTTCGCTGTACGGCTTTTGTATTCCCGCTTCTTGTTTACCAGTGGAATCATAAAAGCTCGTATTGCCGATCTTTTTATTAAAACCAAAATAAGCTACCATAGAGTATGCGTCTTTGGTAACTTTTTCCAGATCGTCTAAAGCACCTGATGAAACCTCCCCGAAAATTATTTCTTCAGCGGCTCGACCACCCAGTGACGCAGATATGCGTTGGGTCAACTGAGTTAACGTACGTATCTGCCGCTCTTCTGGTATATACCAGGCAGCTCCTAACGATTTTCCTCGTGGGATAATGGAAACCTTCATCAAGGGATCGACATATTCCAGCAACCAGCTTACAACAGCGTGACCAGCCTCATGATATGCAATGATCTTCTTCTCTTCGGGGGATATGATCTTGCTTTTTTTCTCAAGTCCTGCGATGATCCTATCAATTGAATCCAAAAAATCTTGCTTCTCTACTTTATCCTTTTTCCTTCTAGCCGCTATTAGAGCGGCCTCGTTACAAATATTTGCAATGTCAGCTCCAGAGAATCCTGGAGTTTGAGAGGCAAGAAAATCGGTATCCACACCTTCTGCCAAAACCAATGGCCTTAAATGTACTCTAAATATCTCTTTTCGTTCGGCTTGATTCGGTAGTTCCAAGTAAATGTGACGGTCAAACCTTCCTGGCCTTAGAAGCGCCGGATCCAATATGTCCGCACGATTTGTGGCAGCCAAAACCATGACACCGGTGTTCGTCCCAAACCCATCCATCTCTGTGAGCAGTTGATTTAACGTGCTTTCGCGCTCGTCATTCGCGCCACTATAAAAAGCATTTCGCCCTCGAGATCTTCCAACTGCGTCAATCTCATCTATAAAAACAATGCATGGCGCTTTTTCTTTCGCTCTTTTAAAAAGGTCGCGCACACGAGAGGCGCCAACGCCAACAAACATTTCAACAAATTCGGATCCTGATAGTGAAAAGAAAGGCACTTGCGCCTCCCCGGCAACAGCTTTTGCGAGCAGTGTCTTCCCCGTACCTGGAGGCCCAACTATGATAACACCCTTCGGAATCTTAGCCCCAAGTTTGGTAAAGCGCTGGGGATCCTTTAAAAAATCGACGATCTCTTTTACTTCCTGTTTTGCTTCCTCTAAACCAGCAACCAGATCAAATGTAACAGTGCTCTTGTTATCTTTATCGAGTAACTGCGCTGTCGACCTTCCAAAATTAAACATTGATGAGCCTCCTCCGGCACTTCCTCGACTGTAAAATCTAAAAATCATAAAGACAAGCATCAATGGAATTAGCCATGTAAGGATATCAATTGCCCGGCTCTTTCCCTCATAGGTCACACTCACTTTGTCATTGGCGGAAAAACTATTTTGTGCCGCCTCCAGTTTTTCGTTCGAAGGATTCAACAGATCCGATATTAAAGATATAGTGTGGCCCCGGATCAACGCCATTACCAATTGGAGATTCTAAAACTTTATTGAAAGTCGAGTCATTGATGAATTCTTCTTTGATATACACATGAGCGATCTCTTTATTAATCACGACAACTTTCTCAACCGCCTTTTTCTGTAGCATATTTCGCTCAAAATCTTGCCATGTTATCTCGCTAGTTGGAGAGAAAAGACTGGGCAACGAAATTATGACAATTGCCCCTAGGATAAAGAACACTAGGAATATACCTCCCCAATTGGGTCGCGGAAATCCTGATTTTTGTTGAAGGGATTTGTTGGCCATTTTGGGGAAAGATTTAGATATTATTTAAAAATGGTGTTATTAAAAAAAAGAATTAATGACCCTTGTCTATAATAGATATGACTTATATCAGAAATTCTTAAATCATGCCGGATATACTGCCTTAAGGCGTGGTATGAATCTTATGTTGGTAAGGCAGCGTTGCTGAACGTTAAAATTCACCAAACCTCTTTCTCCGATAAATGGACTGATGAAAATCACTCAAAATCCAGACAATCATTGTTACGAATGTCATTAATCCTATCCAAATTAGCTTTCATGATTACAATTGAAAAAATTGCTCTAAAAAACAAAATGCTCGAGGCCTGTATCAAAAAGCAACAGTCAGTGCTGAATGATTTTAAGGCTCGAATTAAAACCCTGATGGAAAACGAGGGTTTAGGAAATGAGGAAGAATACGATAACAGCCAACTAGCTAATATCGCGCAAGGCATAGTTGAAGCTAACGCGCTAAATGATGCATTAGATTTCGCTAACCGCGAAATGAATCAACTGCTATACCTTAAATCAATTCACGATGACATTCATGAGAAGGCAGAATTTGGCGCCGTTGTAGTAACAGATATTGCTACATTCTTTATCTCAACAAGTATAGAGCAGTTTGATCTCGATGGTGAGACCTTTATTGGCTTATCAATTTACAGCCCACTGTTCCTTAAAATGAAAGGAAAAAGAAAAGGAGAAACGTTTTTCTACAACGGAGTTACCCATCAGATAGATGATATTTTTTAGTGTTGGCTGCTCTATCACTATACTGTGAACAAAAGTGAACAAGAAGAATATATCCATTAACGATCTCGACCTTGCTCCAAAACCGGGAAAAACGTACTGGAGGAATTGCCATCGCGAATGGCGGGAGGAATTTATATACTTTTTGATAGTAGACCGTTTCCACGATGATCATAACAGAAAGCCAAATAGATCTCCGGGCAGAACATGCGGCTTTGGATCGGAAGCCCAATTAAGAAAAAGTTGTGGCGGCACATTACGAGGAATTACGAATCACCTGGATTACATTAAGGATCTTGGTTGTTCAGCTTTGTGGCTCAGCCCTGTGTTTGAGAATAATGAAACGGCCTATCATGGTTATGCAATCCAGGACTATACCGTGGTCGACAAAAGATTTGGCACCAATGAGGATCTGGCCGACTTAGTTGATGCGGCCCACGCAATGGATATGCGTGTATTCCTTGATATCGTTTTACATCATTCCGGCAATAATTGGTGTTATCCCGAAGATTTTGAGTATTACTATTATAATGGAGCGGTTTTTCCATTTGGAAAATGGCGTTATGAAGACAAACCAACACCTGCCGAATTGAGGAACCCCGACCTTTACTGGCGAAAAGGTCAAATCAGAAATTTTGACAGTTATCCTGAAACCCGAGAGGGAGATTTTGGAAATTTTAAAACCTATAAGAACGATGATTCTCCGGAAGCATTATATGTCCAGGAAATACTAACAAAAATCCATTGTTATTGGATCCGTGAAACGGATGTTGATGGGTTCCGACTTGACGCAGTGAAGCATATGGGCGAAAAAGCAATAAGCCAGTTTTGTTCGCACATAAGAGAATACGCCTATATGCTCGGCAAGCGCAACTTCTTTCTTTTTGGCGAACTCCTCGGACCTGAAGAAATGTATAATAAATATATTGGTCCAAAAACATCCATCACCATAGAAGATACAGCAATATATTATGGGTTAAATTCTGTTCTGGATTTTCCATTGTATCATGTTCTTGCAGATGTTATTCTGGGCAATGCAACCCCTGAAAAATTAATTGAACGCTATGAATCCCTTCGTAAAAACGCCATGTCCCGTGGAGAGTTCGGCGAATTTTTGGTAACTTTTATTGACAACCATGACCAGGTTGGCCAGACTATTAAAAAGAGATTTGGGCATGATGCTACTGAATCCCAAATCATTGCAGGAGTTGGTTTCTTACTTTGCGCATTGGGTACACCTTGCATCTATTATGGTACGGAACAAGGATTTCAAGGAGCGGGCGAAGGCGATTGGAATGTAAGAGAAGTGATGTTCAGTTTAGATAACATCACTTTAAACGCATTGAATAAAACCAGCAAGATTTATCAGGAAATTGCCAAGCTGGCGACAATGCGAAAAAACAGCGCAGTTCTCAAGTTTGGCCGTATGTATATGCGCGACTTCTCCTCCGACGGCAAAGTTTTTCAGCTTCCGGTTTACCATGACTGCTTATTAGCTTTTTCAAGGATACTGTATGATGAGGAAATGTTGATTGTCTACAATGATTCGCTCACCCACGAAGATGAAGAATATATAGGAGTAGACAGACATTTGAATCCAGAGGGCAGCGAGTTCAGGTTTTATTATGGTGGCCATGGGAAAATCCACGTGCTAAAAAATGAGGATGGCAGCCGTCACTTTATCAAAATAAAATTGAGCCCCGGACAATTTGTTATTTTATCGAATAAAAATATCCCCAGCGATTAGTCCAATGGACTTCATTCAAAAGAAATGACGCCCGTTAAGAATGCTGCGACAATAAATCAATGGGCGTGCGCATTAACCCACAATCCCATCGCTACGGGCACCCTTGCAGATCTTTTAACTGAATTTCACTGCATAAAATCAGTTTATAACTAGATTTTAATCATAGTCCATTACGGATGGTAGTTCTAGTTTAGTGTAACACAAAAAGCTGATTCAATGACACAAAATATAACAGTATGAAAACAAATGAAGACCTTCGCAACGATGTCATGGAAGAGATCAAATGGGATCCTCAATTAAGGGAGGTATACAGTCAAATTCAAGTATCCGCAAAAGACGGTATAATTACCCTGACGGGATTAGTTGAAAACTATGGCAAAAAAATGGCAGCGGAGCGAGCAGCACAACGCATCCAGGGTGTTAAGATAGTTGCCTGCGATATTGAAGTAGACCCCGACAGGAAAAAAACAGATGCCGAAATTGCCGAAGCCGTTGAAAATGCCTTGCATTGGAACAGTGCGGTTAACAAGGATCAGATCAAGATTATCGTTGATGATGGTTGGATATTCCTTGACGGAACGGTGGACTGGGAATATGAAAGATTGTTTGCTCAACGTAGCGTTGAAAATCTTGTGGGCGTAAAGGGAGTTACCAACAACATCTCTATTAAACCGAAACCCATCGATGCAAAAGAGCTTAGGAGCAAAATATCAGATGCGTTTCACAGAAGCGCTACTATCGATTCTTCATCCATAAAAATTGAATCCGATGGGCACAAGGTAACTTTGCGCGGCAAAGTTAGATCGTGGGCAGAAAAAAAGGAAGCGGAGCAAGTAGCCTGGTCGTACCCTGGGGTTATGGCGGTCGACAATCAAATCGAAATAGACGTCAAGGTATTTGCCTAACGCCAGAAACGCCAACGGCACAAAAAGATTTCTAGCTTGTTTCATTTTTACATCAACGAATTCTAACAGTTATCAATTATGAATAAAATATATATTGTTGCATTGTTCTTTGTCATCGGAGGCTGCAGTCCCGAGATACGCGTATATTCGGATCATGACCCAGATTACGATCTAAAGAAGTACACCACCTTCAGCTGGGCGCAAAAAGAAAATATTGAATTGGGAAATAATCCGCTTTATTATAATGAACTCAACGATAAACGGATAAAATCAGCAGTACAAGAACAATTGATAAGCAGAGGCTATCTTCTGACAGCCGAAAAACCTGATCTGATACTTCATTATCACATTATCGTGGATGATCAATCAATAGTCACAACCGAGCCTCATGGATACAGTTACAGTCCCTATTGGATGAACATGCACACAAATGTTTATCAATACCGGGAGGGCACATTAATTATTGACCTTATGGAATCAAAGACGAACGCTTTAGTGTGGAGAGGTTGGGCGTCATCTGCCATCGACGTTGTGTACACGCCCGATCAGCTTAATCACCTCATAAAAGAAGCCGTCGTTAAAATATTCAAAAAGTTTCCAAAAAAAGATAAGGACTCACTCCAACATTCGGGGAATGTTGTTTTAAATTAAACGCAAACACGTTCTACTAACTGTATTCATCGCTCTTGCAATATGTCTGGGGCCTTATTCTAACGATACATTTATCCTTGGACACCTGACGGTGGTTCAAATATGACTTCGACTTCTGTACCTTTACCTACTTCGCTGCTGACATGAATTGAACCATGCAGCATATCGACATAATGCTTCGTGATGTGCAACCCGAGGCCCGTTCCTTGTACAGTTCCAGCATTGGATGCGCGATAAAAACGATTAAACAAATATTTTTGGTCTTCTTTGGGTATCCCAATTCCCGAATCCCTTACAGCAATATATATCCGACTGTTTGCTGTTGATGAAACATAGATATTTGAAGAATCATCGGAATACTTGATCGCATTGGATACAAGGTTATTAACAATATTTCTCACGAGAACCGGATCCGTGTAAACATGCAAGTCACCACT
>JAICGJ010000276.1 GCA_025923195.1 Chryseolinea sp. | reverse complement strand
CTACGACAAAAAGTGCGATCATTAGTACTTGGGTTAAAATAATTAGTAAAAGTACGATACCTGAAATTCCTCCAACCTGATTAGTGCATGATAATCTTAAACATGTAAGGATGATTTGAATTCGTCAACATTTAAACACCGGTGCTCCAAGCCTTGTTCCCCGGCTATGTAATTACTTCGTTCAAAAGTAGCCACGCACAGACCAAAACTTTCGTATTGACTTGATTTTCAGTTTATTATGATGAAGAATGACACCAGAACTTTTTTGGCATTATCTGGGGGAGGCACTCTGCTGCAGTCCTGTGGATGTAATATTGGCCCTTGAGTACCGCATCAATCCGCGAGGACTTCTGGACTAGGTTCCTCAACTTCGACCAACCCTCGTTGACTGATGTTTTTTAATTTGATTTTCTTAAACTCATTCACCACTAGCGGGTCATATCTGGCCGTGACGCGAATATAGTTCCCTGTAAATCCATGCATCATGCCATCTTCTATATCGTTTTCGAACAACACCACCGCTTCATTTGAGAGATTTTGTTCGTAGAACTTTCTGCGCTTCTTTTCTGAAAGAATATGCAACATTCTGGATCGTTCAGCACGTACATTCTTCGGCACCGAGCCGCTCAGCGCAGCCGCTAAAGTATTTTCCCTCTCGGAATACGTGAACACATGCAAGTATGAGACATCCAGCTGATTAATGAATTCATAGGTCTCTAAAAAGTCTGAATTGGTTTCGCCAGGAAATCCAACAATAACGTCTGCGCCAATACAGGCGTCTGGCATTGCAGCTTTTATTTCGGTCACACGGTCCGCATACAACTCACGGAGGTACCTGCGCTTCATCAGCTTCAATATCTTATTGGAACCGGACTGCAGCGGAACGTGAAAATGCGGCGCAAACTTTTTTGACTGAGAAACGAATTGAATGATTTCGTTTGTAAGCAAGTTAGGTTCGATGGAAGAAATCCTGAAACGATCAATACCCTCCACGTTGTCCAGGGCTTCGATAAGAGTAATAAAACGTTCCTCGCGTTTTCCATCTCTGATACCAAAGTCGCCGGTATTAACACCCGTGAGCACTATTTCTTTTACATCGGTTTTGCCGATTTCAGTTGCCGTCTTTACGATGTTTGCTATGCTATCGCTTCTGCTGACTCCTCGTGCCAAAGGAATTGTACAGAATGAACAGCTATAATCACATCCATCCTGAACTTTCAAGAACGTACGGGTTCTATCACGAAGAGAATAGGACGTCTGAAATTGATGGGCATTTTCAATTTCTGATGCGAAAACCAATGCAGATGGTTGTCTTACAAAACCATCCAGTAACTCAACCAAACGAAATTTTTCGGCGGCTCCCAATACTGCATCGACACCGGGTATTGCAGCAATCTCCCTTGGTTTTAATTGAGCATAGCATCCAATAATGGCTATGTAAGCATCTGGAGAAATACTCCGCGCCTCACGGACGATCTTTGCGCATTTCTTATCCGCATTTTCAGTTACCGAACAAGTGTTGATAATAAATATGTCGGGATCCTCCGTAAATCCTACTTTTTTATAACCTTTTTCCTCAAATGATCTGGAAATTGTCGAGGTCTCGGAATAATTGAGCTTGCACCCCAGTGTATAAAATGCGACTTTTTTCATTACAGGGCACAAATTTAATCAGTATAATGGATTGGGAAAATTGGTAATCGGGTAATCGGTATTCAGGTAATCGGTAGCATTTCAGAGTGGGGTGTGCATGGCGTTGAACGCACCTACCATTGGCCATTATCGCGTGACCAGACACACAAACTGGCGTTACCGATTACCGATTACCAAATTACCTGATCTGCGATTAACGAAGATTAACTTTGTTAAGTCGCATGAGCGTGGCCAACCGATTACCGATTACCTGATTACCGATTACCGGTTACTTACTACCAAACGGCTATTGCAGAATTCTTCTATGATAATTAATCTGGCCCAGGTGATAACTCAGGTGTGCAATCAGATGAATAAGAAAGTATCCTGTAGTCATGGGGTAATCATATACTTTTTCAGGATACTCGGATTCCAGTATCGATGGCTTGAGTGTTTCAAGGGATTCACGAACCGCTTGTCTTGTTTTTTGCACTTCGGCAATCAATTCGGCTTTTGATAAACCTTTTGCAGCAAATTCGTTGTCACGATTTCTGACATAAGAAATCCGACCCAGGTTCGCGCCAATATAGTGTTGTAAGTTGCCACAAAGGTGCAGGCATAAATTACCAGCTGTATTCTTTATTTCACCGCTTACTCTCCAAATAGCTTCTTCGCTTTGATACAGATTCATTTCTTCTTCCAATCGCAGCAAATCACGATCGAATAATTTCAACAGGGTTTCAACGATGGTGATCATGTCGGTGCGCATTAAACTGAGAGTAAGTATTCTTCGAGTCCTTTTATTTTTTTATCAAGTTGCAGCGTGACGTCAGCGAATTCATCTTTTGACTTTAATGGTGATCGTACTGACATATAGAATTTGATTTTGGGTTCTGTACCAGAGGGACGTACGGATACCTTGCTTCCGTCTTCCAAATAAAATTGTAATACATCGGATACAGGGAAATTGAGCGCTGTCACTTTACCCGTTTGTAAATTCTTTTCTTTGAGTGTTTGATAATCCAGAATCCGCTCAACCTTGCTTCCAATGATCTCACCTGGCGGATTTTTCCGGAATTTCTCCATCATGGATTTTATTTCTTGTTCGCCCTGCTGTCCTTTTTTGGTAATATTAAGTAATGTTTCCTTATAATAACCAAACTCCACATACATATCGATGAGCCAATCATACATCGATTTATTTTCATCCGTGGCACTCGCGGCCATCGCAGCAAAGAATGCACAGGCAGAAACAGCATCCTTGTCCCTGACAAAGTCGCCGACCATGTATCCATAGCTTTCTTCGCCTGCGGCTATGAACCGCTTGATACCTTCGAGTTTTCCCATCAGTTCGGCGATGTACTTAAATCCGGTCAGCGTATTGTAGCATTCAACTCCCAATTTGGCTGCCATCTCGTCTACAATCTCAGAGGTAACGATCGTTTTTGCGATGTATGCGTCCCTTTTGTCTTTCAGATTTTTAAGTATGAAAAACATCATCAGACTGAACGCCTGGTTTCCGTTTAACAAAATGAAATCACCGTCCGATTTTCGTACCCCAATCCCTACACGGTCTGTATCGGGATCAGTTGCCATGACCATCGAGGCGCCAACAGTCTTCCCCTTCTTTATTACCAGTTCCATGGCTGACTTTTCCTCGGGATTGGGGGAATGTACAGTCGGGAAATTTCCATCCGGCTCTTGTTGCTCCTCAACTACGTGGATATTGGTAAATCCAAGTTGCCTCAAGCATTCCGGAACCATTGTGATACCTGCGCCATGAATACTCGTATATACCAGCGGAATGGCGTGGTGTTTTGCAATGACTTCTTTGTTGGGAATCAGTTTTTTAACTTCTTCGTAATAAGCCTCTTCTACCTGCGGCCCAATAATATGAATGTTCGATTTGATGGGCTTGAATTTCACCTGCTCAAATGAGCCGATCTGCTTCACTTCCTTGATTATGTTCTTATCATGGGGTGGAACGACTTGTGCCCCATCGTTCCAGTAGGCTTTGTATCCATTGTATTCCTTCGGATTGTGAGAAGCGGTAATCACAATTCCTGAATCACATTTCAGGTAACGAATGGCAAAAGACAGGAGCGGTGTGGGCCGGAGTTCGGAAAACATATGAACCTCAATTCCATTGGCTGAAAAAATATTAGCCGTAACCTGGGCAAAAAATGCGCTGTTGTTACGGCTATCGCAAGCGATCGCAGCTTTTATTTTTTTTCCGGGTAAAGTTTTTTTTAAATAGTTTGCGAGACCCTGCGTGGCAATACCTACCGTATACTGATTCATGCAGTTAGAGCCGGGACCCATTACACCTCTTAGCCCCCCGGTTCCGAATTCAAGGTCTTTGTAAAAATTATCAATGAGTTCCTTTGGATCATCTTTGGACAAAAGCAACTCTACCTCTTTTTTTGTATCATCGTCGATAACGGGACTTGCAAGCCAATTTCGTGCTTTAGACTGAACGAGTTCTAGAAGTTTATCCATTCGTTTGATTTAGTGTGCCAAAAATAAAGAAGGCAAAATCATATTTGAGTTTTCAGTTATAATTTTTTGTGAATTATTAACCATGAGCAGAGCATAATCTTTTGTAATTCACCTATTTCTTTAATCTTTACGGAAAATAATGCTATGGATATCAAAGCCCTTAACGAGGCGCTTTTGGAAATTGTAAGGAAGCGCGAAGAACTGAGCAAGGTTAACTATAATGATCCAACATACGACAGTCTGGAAGAACAATTGCATGATCTGGAGGATGATTTTCAGGATGAATATGGAGAATATCTTGAGAAGGCGCTGCAACAAGTTCACGACGAATTTTGTCCAGACAATGACGTCCTGATGCCGATCGGGTATCTTGGGCAAGGTATCCCTGTTGAAGTTGACAAGCTACCTGGAAAGGATACGCGGCTAATACTGGCTCCCAATCCAACTCGGATCATTCTGAGTGTAAATAAAGATAAACAGCAAGTAGTTTGGAGCTCCGAGAAAACCCAATAGAATAAAGGCTTCCCACTAACGGAAGCCTAATTTTTTTCTCACCCTGTTCAACACCTCGAGGGCAATAGTCCGGGCCTTATCTTCACCGATTTCTAACTTTCTTTCGACTTCACCGGGATTGCTCATGTAATAGTCAAAAGCTTCGCGTTCTTTTTTGAATTTGCTTGTGATGAGTTCAAACAATTCCTGCTTGGCGTGGCCATATCCGTAATTTCCAGCCAAATACTTTTTTCTGATTGCTTCATTTTGTTCTTTGTTACCCAATACGCTGTAAATGGCAAAGACATTATCCGTGTCCGGATCTTTAGGAGCCTCCATTGGCGTACTGTCTGTCTTAATTGACTTGATTTGTTTTAACAAGTCGTTGTCTGACAAAAAGATGTCGATGATGTTGCCATAGGACTTGCTCATTTTTTGGCCATCCGTTCCTGGAATCGTCATCACTTGTTCTTCGATTTTTGCCTCGGGGACAATAAAGGTATCACCGTATGTGACATTAAATGACGAAGCAATATCACGAGCCATTTCTACATGTTGACGCTGGTCCTTACCTACAGGAACAAAGTTTGCGTCATACAAAATAATATCTGCCGTCATTAATACGGGGTAGGTAAATAGTCCGGCGTTTACGTCAGCAAGTCGAGCAGATTTATCTTTAAAGGAATGTGCATTGGCCAGCATGGGGAACGGGGTAATGCAGTTTAAATACCACGTTAGTTCACACACCTCCGGTATTCGCGATTGACGGTATAAATAGTTCTTGTCGATATCGAACCCGAAGGCAAGCCATGCCGCTGCAACAGCACGGACATTCGCACAGCGTACTTCGGCATCCTTTATCGAGGTCAAAGAATGAAGATCTGCTATAAAGAAGAACGACTCATTTCCCGGCTGCTGTGAAAGTTGGATCGCGGGTATTATAGCGCCCAAAAGATTACCAAGATGCGGTCTGCCACTGCTTTGTATGCCTGTAAGAATTCTTGCCATAGTGCAAAGAAAATAAAATAAAGTAGAACGGAATTAGTTTTAAATTTGCAGGATCAAAAATTAAGATGATGCGGTCGATGTTGCTCTTCCTTTGGTTAGTGTCTAGTACGAGTGTGTTTTCGCAGGTGGTTAAACCATTACAGTTCCGCGAAGAGATTTTCGACTTTGGCTCCATTAAGGAGCAGGGTGGTCCTGTCACACATGAATTCACTTTCATTAATAATAGTACCAGACCAGTTAAAATCGTGAGTGTTCAGGCCTCCTGTGGATGCACGACTCCGAATTGGTCCAAAGAACCAGTTGAGCCCGGGAAATCCGGTTTCATACAGGCAAGCTTTAACCCGGTTGGAAGACCAGGATATTTTACCAAATCGTTAACAGTAACCACTGATCTGGACTCGAATCCGCTCACACTCCAAATTAAGGGCCAGGTAGCCGTTGAAGGTGAGGTTGAAAAAATTCAGTTTCAGGCGACAAATGGAAACCTAAAATTGAAATCAGGGTCGTTCAACTTGGGCAAGGTATTTATTAAGGATGAATTTACAGTTCGCGATTTTCAGATACTGAATGGGGGAACAAAAGCCCTCACATTTTCGGGAAAGTATCTTGGTCCGGCCTATATAAAGATTGATGTTCAGCCAAAGACCCTGCAGCCTGGGGAAAAGGGAAATATTAAAGTCAGTTACAACGGGAAAATGAAGGGCAAGTACGGCTTTCAAACTGAT
>JAICGJ010000275.1 GCA_025923195.1 Chryseolinea sp. | reverse complement strand
TGCAAATTTTGAAAGAAATCGGATAGCGAATTTTTTTAATACAACGCGTTCGCGTTGCAGTTGTTCAATGTTCGTCTGATCGTCAAAAAATCGAAGGTAGACAAAATTGGTAAGAGTAGAACTAGCCGAGCACAATTTGACAATAATAGCTAATCGCCATTGGTCATTTGAAAGAGGGGTTTTAATTCAAGTGAATCCTTTTCACTGATTTCGGATAGATAACTTTTATTTGCCTGTAAAAAGGAATTGTACTTCCTGGTAATGGCATCGTAGCCTTGCCGATAGAAAGCAACCCGTTGATTAGCGACGCGAATCTCCTCTACCAATTTTTGGAGGGTCGTATTATATGAAAACTCTGTTCGGGACTCAGCAATCCCGATTAATTCCGTAATCAGCAACTGGGAAGCAAAATCATACTCTTCAATAATATCCTCTTGGGCCAATGACTTCTGATTGTATCGCAAATCCATAAGGTGCTCCAGCTGCTCTTCATAAGCGTGGAGTTCAACACTCGACGATGTTATGCTGAGTTCATGCAACAGATTATGCATTGCCTTTATTTTTTGATTGTCGTCGTTAATCATGATGTTCCAGGATTGAAGCATGGTATCTTGCAGTGCGAGGTACAAGTCCGTCAGCGAGTCGGCCTTTGTAAACGTGGGGGTCTGCGGATCGATTTTTCTCCCGCAATTCACCAGCATCAGACCGATGGCAGAAAAAAGTATAATGGGTAGATTTACGCGCATGGGCCTAAACTTATTGCCGATGTATACGGCATGACCTCGGGAATGTGATCGGGCTTTGGGCCATAATTGTACGTTCATGTATGATTTTTGACAAAAAGCCAGCGCCGCCCACCTATGGGTACATAACATCAAAAGATCCTGGTATAATCTGGTTAAGATGATGCTTCAGATGCTTTACATAATCAGCAGCTAACCATTCCAGGGAATGGAGATTGGCAATTTCTTTTCCGGTATTACATTCCCTGTAATAGTTATTTTGAGGCATCGACCTAAGGACCTCTGCAATTCTTTCGTTTAGTAGGGTCCAGAGGGCAACGATGTCATCCTTTTTTGCCTTTTGATACTGGTTCGATTCCACCCAAAAATCCTGATCATATATAATCCACGGCGGAATTGGTTCGTACTGACCACATATAAAACGCCTCAGGTTGTTTTGACCTGAATCAACAAGATGACCAAGCACTTCTATTTTGCTCCATTTTTTTGGATTGGGTTTGGCGTAAAACTCTGAGTCAGTAATACCGTCAATTTTTTCGCGGTAAGCCCGAACAACTTGCAGGAGTTCTTGTATTATTATTTGCATGGCAGTTTTTATCACTGAGCGGAAAAACTATCTGTTTATTAATTTCGTTCTTGCTTTATGGGTTTGAAGTATTTGGATTTTTTGTGGGCGTTGGATTTTCTCTACCGGTACTACCCGAAGTATCATTCAAATGAATTGCTGATCCTGGCAGACGACATTTTTAAGTGGATTAATAATGAGCTTCCGGAAGATAGTAGTACGCTTATTTACTTAAAAAGTTGCTTCAATTCTCCGTATGAAGCATTGACAGCAGTCTGGAAAGAGATTCTCTTATTGGCAGGACCGTTTATCAGGCAAAATTGATAGTAGTCAGGGATTTTTCTTTAGCCCATTCACAAGCATATCCGCCAGTTGGTAACCCAATGCGGAAGGATCGATCGCCGAATCAGGATCGTACCACATGGGCATCCAGTTAAGGGAGGAGAACAGCGTCATAACGGCGAGCTTCTTATCGATCGTGCTCTTGAACTCACCCGCACGTACACCATCTTCCAGAATCTTTTTGAAACGGTTTATGTAATTGATGCGCAACAACAGAAAGTCGCGCAAAAAGGGTTCGCTTAAGTGCCTGTGCTCGTTCATAAATACAGCAGAGGCAGTAAGGTCCTTAGCCATGACCTGAATATGGCCGATTATTCCCATTCGCAGTTTTTCGCTGGCGGGAACGTTTCGCTTTTCAACTTCATCTAAGGATTTGCGGAATTCGGTAGCCATATCAAAACAAAGGCTTCTCAAGATTTCTTCCTTTGATTTAATGTGAGAATAAAGACTAGCAGCCTCGATGCCAAGCAATTGTGCAAGGTCCCGCATCGAAGCAGCGGCATATCCCTTCTCCTTAAAAAGCTCCGCAGCCTTGCGGATCACTTGTTCCTTCCGGGATAAATTTCCTAATGCTTCCGACATATCTTAAATATATAAAGTTAGAAAATAATCCATTAAAGCAGAGCTAAAATAGAAACATAGACGTCTTCCGTCAAATCAATCATGAAAAGAGACGACCTTTTTGTGATGAGACCTGAACACAAACAAATGTTAGGCAACGCTCGGGGCAATCTACAATAAAAAACCTCCGGATACCGGAGGTCTGTCCCATTGTGATTTAACTCAAAAGAATTTTAGAAGACAACTCCAAAGCTAAATGCATTGAGTTTCGGACCCCTGCCTTCCGCGAATAGTTCATTTAGGTCATAATTGAAGAATAAATCCGTGGAACGATAGCCGAGTTGAAGGCGTAGGCCATAACGGAAGTTGTTCAGATAAAAACTGTCGTGCTCCTTCTCCTTTTCCTTGTCATCATCTTTGTAAACAAGCTTGGAATGACTTGAAATTCTGTAGCCGATATACGGTCCAAGGCCGATGCGGAATGAGTTGTTGTAACCATCCCATAATCTAGCCTTTCTGCTGTGGCCACCAAAATCAAGGATTGGTATGAGGGAGGCATGAACATAGGATGCCGAAAGTTTGCTTTTCTTAAAATCGACCTCTCGCAAGTCTTCAACAAATTGGATCGCGCTATCGCCCTTGATAATCTTGACATTGTCGTTTTGAAACTTGAAGGTATACCAGCTCAGCCCGACTCCCCATTCAATAAACACTTTGGAGCCAAGCCGCGTTCGTTGAATGGAGGACGCAGACACATACCACGAACCCCACGGCCGCACCGAATACAGCTCGTTGTTACTATCGGGGAATTTTCCATCTGACAAGTAATTATTTGTCCCCAGATCAAAATTGAATGATTGCCAAGTGCGGCCCCATCTGTTACCATGAAAATGATCTCTCCAATCCCTGTCGCTGTTCCAGTCATCTTTATCCCAATCATCATCGTCGCGATCCTTGTCGCCGTCGTCAGTGCGCTCCCACCAATCATCGGTGTCATCGCTTTTGTTTGCTGCAATCTCTTCCTGAGTTTTCGTTGAGTCACTCGCAGCTAGGGAAGTTGTATCACTTTTTTCAAGCTTCCGGAGTACATCTTCGAAAAGCTGCTGAAAATCATAATGCTTCAGAATCTCCAGATCGCTTCGGTCCTTAATGGTAAAGATCACCTGGCTTGTCTTGGCCAGTTCAACGATCACCGTGTCACGGGCTTCCTGTGCTCTCGCCGTAAATGCAGCGCATAATGCTATAACTAATAAAAATTTCTTCATCATAACCACTTACTTGTTTTCACCACGTTTTTCATTTTTGAAATTCAGCGCTAGAATTTCATTCTTCTTCTCTCTCAGATCGCCGAAAGGATCCTGGTTGCTTTTCAGATCATTTGCTTTCTTCAAGAGCTTCTTTAACGTAGATGGCTTCTTATCTTCCAAGGTTGCTTCGGCTAACGCGGTTTCATCCAAATATTTATTTGTCTCATCTGAAGTGATAGTAATTTTAATTCTCGATGGTTTGACCTCAGGAGGGTTATAAGATGCAACGGGCGGGGTAACATTTTCGAATGACTTTATTTCATGAATTTCGCCGTCACCAGCAATCTTTTCTTCGCTTATTTCCGGCAATGGGTTGCGTTGCGTCTTGCGATAGATTCGTTCTGATCTTTTTGCCGTCTCCTGAGGAACAACTGCAGGCTTGCTTTCTGTTTCAGCCACTTCCTCCCCTAATTTGGGAGTATTTCCAAGTTCTTCGACACTGGACTCTTTAGGTAGGGATACAGCCTTATCTCCGTTCTGCGCCACGACGTCTTGTGGGTTTGGATTGTGAAACCACACCACGTAAGTCACTCCCGCAAGAAGAATAAAGCAGGCAGCGATCTTCCACCACAAGAATTTATAATCTGTTTTTTTTTCTAAAGTGGATTCAATTCTCTCCCAGGCAGTAGCTGGTGCCGGCCTCTGATAGTTTTGCAGTTTCTCGCGAAAGAATTTATCCGGTTGTTGTTGATTCATCATGACTAATATTTTTATTCGCCGTCCATTCTTGTTCCTTCAATGCCTTTTGGAGATATGTTCTGGCGCGGCTGAGTTGTGACTTCGACGTATTTTCACTTATGCCAAGCGATTCCGCAATCTCTTTATGAGAATAGCCGTCGATGGCGTACATGTTAAAAACAATCCTGTAACCTGTTGGCATTTCGTTTATGAGGTGCATGAGGTCTTCGGCCTCAAGGTGATCGCTTAGACTCTTGTAGTTCGGATCATGGTCCACGCTTTCCAGTTCGGCCTCGAGGTACATCGATCTCTGCCTGCGCAGGCAAGTCAGTGCCTCATTGATCACAATTCTCCGTATCCATCCTTCAAAACTGCCCTCGCTCTTAAACTGCTCAATTTTGTCGAATACCTTCATGAAGGAGATGACCAGAATATCCTCTGCTTCCATTGGATCCTTCACATACCTGTAGCATAGTCCATACATTTTGGACGAGTACGTTTCATAGAGTTGCTTTTGGGCACTGCCATCGCGCCTTAAACATCCCTTTATCAATTCGTCTTCTTTTGCCCGGTAAATTTTGAACTGCATTTAAAACGTTTCAGCCTGAAGATGCTAATTTAACGTATGGGGTTGCTTATGCGATTAAAAAAAGCCCGAAATGCATTACTTACTAGGTATATCTGGAGTCGGTCAGGCTCTAAGCAATGAGGAGGCTGGCCAGGAGTACAACGAGTAGAAGTAACAAAATAATCATGTAAAACAAGGTTTTAGTCTCTCTTGACGATGTCTGGATCGCCGCGATAATCAATGTCACTGGCAAGGCCTTCTTCCATTTCAAGGCTGTGACTTACGTTCACCTTCGCGGAGGAAGCTCCATTCGCCTGAACGATAGCATCGTTGGCCTGGAGGTTGTATGCACGAAGACTGGAGGCGAACTGAAGCTCTGCATTTAGGTTGTTCACCTCCCCCGAGAGTTCTGCTTCAGATTTGCCGGTAAGGTTCACAACTAAATTGTGAGCATTAACGTAGCCCCTCAACTTCACCGGCCCTCTTAATTCAATTTCCATATTATCTGAAGTGAACTCGTCAAATTTAATGGTACCAAAGCCCTCGGCTTCTATTCTTTCCAAATTGGGCATCGTTATGTTGAGCCGAATCTCATTCATATCAGGGAACTCATCATTCCAGTCAAATTTGCGGGGGCTGTCCTCGTATTCCACAACCAGCGTCCCACCTCGGCGGAAAATGTTATACTTATCCTTTTGGTCACCGCCACCCACCAGCTCAACTGCATACTCATCGCCAGCCATAATATGTACATCAAAGAGGCCGCGCAGATCAACCTCATCAAAATCATTTAATCCAAACTGATCCCTTGCTTCACCATCCTCAGACTCCGAGTCAGCGTCATCTTTTGGACAAGTTTGACATTTAATGCCATCCTCCGTCATGATCCATGTATTGCCTTCCAATTCATCGTAGTCTATATATTGGGTAATAAACCTGCTGGACGGTTCATCCAGAACAAACGGATAGTTGTAAGGAATATAAAGGGTCATGTCAAGACGCTGGTCACGGAAGATCGCATCCTCTTTGAATCTGACATTCGAATCGAATGTGAGTGTGGAATCCTGTACTACAACATCGTACTCAATCATCTTGGCATTCTCTATCGCCTGCTGCTTGGAGGGTCCCTTCGCCTCATAGGTCTGAACCAACTTAAAATTAGTGCCATTGTAGCCTTTCAGAGTAAGAGAGGCGCCGTCGTAATCATCCATTCCGACCTCATTGATGTGAAATACGGCAGTCTTTCCGTTGAGATTATATGTACTTTCTACTTTGTACTCCCCGTGTTCCTTGAAGGAATAGATAATCTTGGGAATACCCACGCTCAGGATGGCAACGCTGACGAAGAAGAGCACGAACATCGTCCAGCCGGCCGTAGCCCCGATTACAACTTTTCTGGCAATTACTGAGGCACCTAGAATGATAATGAAGATTGCTGGAATGATCGTCGCAATAAAACCCGCGAAAACTAACCAACCGGATATGCTATTTACAAACGCGTCCAAAGGCATATTTATCTCGTTGTAATGAAGCCAGGGCCATGAAAACGCAGTGCTGGAAAAAAGTCCGATGAACGCACCAGCTGCGACAACTGCCGTGAACATCATGGTCA
>JAICGJ010000274.1 GCA_025923195.1 Chryseolinea sp. | reverse complement strand
GAGGATAACCCTGAATTGATGGAAGAACTGGAAAGAAAAATCAAGGAGAAATTTACAACGGAAGACGCGAAAGCGGTGCTGGAGGAGAAAGTTTAGCGTTTCAACATCCCGAAAGTTTCGAATTTAGCTCACGCTAAATAGAAAAGTTCAATTGGGAACTTTCGGGATGTTATTCATGTCGCGCGAATCGCGATTACAGGATCAAGCCGCGCCGCCATGGCGGCGGGAACAATACCGGAGACCAATCCGATTACGGATGATACGCCTAATCCCAGTACAATATTCTTTACGGTTAGCGTAACTACCAGGCTGCCCATCGGAATAAATGTTATCAGGTAAACTAAAAACAATCCCGACAACCCTCCTATAAGACTTAAGAAAATTGCTTCAAACAGAAATTGGAATAGTATGAAGTAATTCTTCGCACCAAGGGATTTCTGCAGGCCGATAATACTGGTCCTCTCCTTGACCGATACAAACATGATGTTTGCTATGCCGAACCCGCCAACAAGTATAGAGAAACCACCAATGATCCAGCCGGCAAGTCCGACAACATCAAAGGCGCCGCTAATAACGTTAGCAATAGCCTCGGGCCGATTCAACACAAAGTTATCCTTTTCCATCGGACGTAATCCTCTTCTTGCGCGAAGCATGCCTCGTACTTCATTCTCCAGTTCGACGAGCCCTACATCAACTTCATTCCCTTTTACTCCGATCCGCGACGTAATTTCGAAAGGTTGACCAGTTCCAGTCTGGTACAGTCTCCTGAAGGATTGATATGGGATAATGGTATTATAATCGTTGCTGGGCGTACCCATGAAACTCTGACCTTCCTTCTTAATAACGCCAATTACAATGTACTTAAGATTTTTTATTTTGATGGTCTGACCAATTGGTTCTTCTCCATTTGGAAACAGGGCCTGCGCAACTTCATATCCGATTAATGCAACGTTCCTTGCCGACTCAACTTCTTCCGCGGTGAAGTACCTTCCTCTTTCGATATTAACTTCAAACACGACGTCATAGCCTTGGCTTCCACCCATCAGTCTGATCTGACCAATACTATTGTTGTCGCGCTTGATCGTTGAATTTCCTTTGCCGGCAAATATTGCTATCCCATTTTGGTTGTTGAGATTTGCCTGCAGAAATTTGTATTCGTTATAGGAGGCATTAGGCCGCTGCCAAAAATCCCACCATCTGTATTCCCCATTATTATCTGCAGTGAACGGCCATTTTTCAATATAGATCACTCCGGTACCAAGGAAGTTGAGGCTATCCTTAATATTTTTTTCCAGAGAATCGACGATCGTAAGAACGGAGATGATGGCAAAGATCCCAACTGTTACACCCAGCAACGAAAGTATGGTACGAAGCACATTAGACTTTAGGGCTTTCCATGCAAATCGGAAGCTCTCGTAAATCTGGTTTAAGGTATCCATGAGTTTTTTAACGGGATAATTCCAGGGAAGTTAGTCGAACCTTTTTGAAAGAAATTACTCCAGAAGACACAAAAACTCGCTTTTTGTTACAGTATTTAAAAACACCAGGTGTTTTGTCGCAAAAGTCAAATATTGCCTTATTTTTGCAACCTCTTAAAAAATTACCCTTTATTGGGACCTCTTTGGACCAACGAATATGAAGTTATCAGAATTCAAATTTGATCTCCCTAATAATTTAATAGCCCTTGATCCTGCGGAAAACCGAGATGAATCCCGTCTGATGGTTGTACGTAAGGATACAGGCAAGATAGAACATAAGATCTTCAAGGATGTTGTCAACTATTTTGGTGATGGAGATGTGATGGTAGGAAATGATACGATGGTGTTCCCCGCTCGCTTATATGGTAGAAAGGAGAAGACAGGTGCAAAGATCGAAGTCTTCCTCTTGCGCGAGCTGAATGCCGAAATGCACTTGTGGGATGTATTGGTCGACCCGGCACGCAAAATCAGGGTTGGTAATAAACTATATTTTGGAAATGGAGACCTTGTAGCCGAAGTAATTGACAATACAACCTCACGCGGTCGGACAATTCGCTTCCTGTTTGATGGTGATTCAGCAGCATTTGACAAGGTTGTAGAAACACTGGGTGAAACTCCGCTGCCAAAATATATAAAGAGAAAGGTCAAGATTGAGGACAAAGAACGGTTCCAGACCATCTTTGCGAAAAATAAAGGTGCTGTCTCCGCTCCAACTGCCGGTTTGCATTTTACGCGCCAGCTACTAAAACGTCTCCAAATCAAAGGAGTAGAGATGGCATACATAACGCTACATATTGGTCTTGGCACTTTCAGGCCCGTCGATGTGGAAGATCTCACCAAGCATAAAATGGACTCCGAGAATTTTATAGTCAATGATGAAGCGGTCGCCATCGTCAACAAAGCTTTGGACAATAAGAATCGTGTTTGCGCGATTGGTACTACGACGATGCGAGCATTGGAATCCGCCGTATCTGCTACGAACCGGCTTAAGGCCCGCGAAGGTTGGACCGATAAATTCATTTTCCCACCCTATGATTTTAAGATCTGCAACGCAATGATCACCAACTTTCACATGCCCGAATCAACTTTGCTCATGATGACTGCGGCCTTTGCCGGTTATGATCTTGCAATGGAAGCGTATTCGGTGGCAAAGAAAGAAAAATACAAGTTTCTAACTTACGGGGATGCCATGTTGATCGTGTAGCGGCATTGGATCCATCTGATGTCGTGACGGATGCCGGATAACGCTACCTATAGCTGTTTTGTCAGATAAAGAAATAACGATATAGCAATGGGATAGATCAGAAAGTATTGAAACGTTGGCGCAAAAATCCCGATGAACATACCGACTGGCGCAAGTAAAAGCATCACCCCACCAATAATGATCAGCGCTTTTTTAGATTTCTCCATGGTCTGTTGAATTACAATCAGCAATCGGTAGATAAGGAACGTAACAACTGCGACATTAAAGACGATTAGTAGAAATCTCAGCACTACCATAGTTTTGAGTATTTTAGTAAATCTATGAATTCTAAGGAATATGCACTCATTGTTGCAGGGGGAATGGGTACCCGTATTGGGAGCGAAACGCCGAAGCAGTTCTTGGAACTGAACGGACTGCCGGTATTGATGCATACAATTCTCGCTTTCTACCGGTATTCCGAAGAAATTAAAGTGATTCTGGTATTACCGGAATCCGAAAAAGATACTTGGAAGTCACTATGTAATCGGCATGATTTTGTCAAGGACCTCGTAATCTGTACAGGAGGAAATACACGTTTCCAATCTGTAAAAAATGGTCTGAAAGAAATCGACGAAGAGGGGCTCGTTGCTATTCACGACGGTGTCCGTCCGCTTGTAAGCACGGAGATAATCGCAAAATCATTTCAGGTTGCAGCCATAAACGAAACAGCTATTGCCGCCGTTTCATTAAAGGATTCTCTGCGAATTGCCGATGGCAATGGAACAAAAACAGTTGACCGTTCGAATTTTAAGCTCATTCAGACTCCTCAAACATTTAAAGTCTCTCTCATTAAGAAAGCCTATGCAACTCATCTGGATTCGAGCCTGACGGATGACGCGAGCGTGGCGGAAAAAGCTGGCTACGGTGTTACCCTCTTTGACGGAAGCTATGAAAACATTAAGATCACTACGGCTGAAGACCTGGTAGTGGCCGAGGCACTAATAAAAATAAGACAACACAATCGGGATGGGATAAAAAAATGAAAAGCCGGACCACAGTCGGCTTTTTTTGCATTCTTTATTAGGGTCTTATAAAGAATCAATATTCATCTTCGTTAAAAAAGAAATCCTCTTTAGTCGGATAGTCAGGCCAAATTTCTTCTATACTCTCGTATGGCTGGCCATCGTCTTCTAGCTCCTGGAGATTCTCCACCACTTCTAACGGTGCGCCAGAGCGAATAGAATAATCGATCAATTCATCCTTCGTTGCCGGCCAGGGCGCATCTTCCAAGTAAGAAGCAAGTTCAAGGGTCCAATACATATAATTTCGTCCTCCTTTAATTTTTCGCAAAAATAGAATTTAATTCATCAAAACAAACTTTATTCCATGTTCATTTCGGGAACGGTGAGTGCCTGATTCTTAATCGTGATATCAGGAAAAATGTAACTGTGATATTCTAAAGAAGGTTACAACGCACAAATGAATTTTTGTCCATATTTGCGGCCTGATTCAGCCTATCTGGCTAAATAGGAGTGTTAATTTTTAGCCTTCACGCGAAGGCAGGTTAATTGAATGAACGAATCTAAGATGGCAGACGAAAAAATTATCTTCTCCATGGCGGGGGTCAACAAAATATACCCGCCGGGAAAACAAGTTTTAAAGAACATCTATCTCTCATTTTTCTATGGCGCAAAAATCGGCGTTCTGGGATTGAATGGCTCTGGAAAATCCTCTTTATTACGCATTATCGCTGGTATCGATAAAGAGTTTCAGGGAGAAGTTGTGTCCGATTTAACCTTCTCCGTTGGTTTGCTGGAGCAAGAACCTCAGCTGGACCGGTCCAAAACGGTCAAGGAAATTGTTGAGGAAGGTGTCAAGGATGTGGTAAATCTCCTGAAAGAATTCGAGGCTATAAATGAAAAGTTTGCCGATCCTGAAATCATTGAGGATCCGGACGCCATGGACAAGCTGATTACGAAGCAGGGTGAAATTCAGGAGAAATTGGATGCCGCTAACGCATGGGAGCTTGATAACAAACTGGAACGTGCGATGGATGCGCTCAGGTGCCCTCCGCCTGAGGCTAAGGTTGAATATCTATCGGGCGGCGAAAAAAGGAGAGTTGCATTGTGCCGTCTACTGCTGCAGGAGCCAGATGTTTTACTATTGGACGAGCCAACCAATCACCTGGATGCAGAGTCAGTTGATTGGCTGGAGCAACATCTCAAACAGTATAAAGGCACTGTTATCGCGGTTACTCACGACCGGTATTTTCTCGACAATGTCGCGGGGTGGATTCTTGAACTGGATCGCGGGGAGGGAATTCCCTGGAAAGGTAACTACTCGTCGTGGCTGGACCAGAAACAAAAGCGACTGGCGCAGGAGGAAAAGACCGAATCGAAGCGTCAGAAGGCATTGGCCCGTGAGCTGGAATGGGTTAGAATGAATCCAAAAGGGCGACAAGCAAAAGGCAAAGCCCGCCTGAGTGCTTACGAAAAGTTATTGAGTCAGGAGACTCGTGATAAAGAAGAAAAACTTGAGCTATTTATTCCCCCAGGACCGCGGTTAGGCAATAAAGTGATTGAAGCCAATGGCGTCTCAAAAGCTTATGGCGATAAACTCTTGTATGAGAATTTGACTTTTTCGCTCCCGCCGGCAGGCATCATTGGAATCATCGGACCAAATGGGGCTGGAAAGACTACACTATTTAAGATGATTATTGGGAGAGAAAAGCCTGACTCAGGGACATTCACGGTAGGCGACACGGTAAAGATAGCTTACGTTGACCAGGAGCATGACGACCTGCGTCCTGAAGATACCGTGTGGCAGGCTATTTCCGACGGAAACGAATTAATGGAGCTTGGAGGTAAACAAGTCAATTCCAGGATGTATGTGGGAAAGTTCAACTTCACCGGGAATGATCAACAGAAAAAAGTGAAAGAACTTTCGGGCGGCATGCGCAATCGCGTTCACCTTGCTATCGCATTAAAGCAAGGGGGCAACCTGTTATTACTGGATGAGCCTACCAACGATCTAGATGTAAATACGATGCGTGCACTAGAAGAGGCACTGGAAAATTTTGCCGGGTGTGCAGTGATTATCTCGCACGATCGCTGGTTTCTTGATCGGGTTTGTACCCATATCCTCGCATTTGAAGGGGATTCACAGGTGTACTGGTTTGAAGGGGGATTTAGTGAATACGAAGAAAACAAAAGAAAGCGACTGGGAGATGAACAACCGCACAGGATCAGGTATAAGAAATTGGTCAAGGGATAGAATTATTACTAGATTTTAGATTGACGATGTAGATTGAGGCTCGATTAGAGTTTGTAGAAATTGAAAAACGACACTGTGGTTGGTCCGTCATGTTGAGCCTGCCAGATTCGCCCACATTTTAGGTACCTACGAGCCGTCATCCGGGCGTCAAGCTATTTTGGGTTGCAGATTGAGGATTGTAGATTGAGGCTCGATTAAGGTGCGTGCTGCGAAATCTCTAAGCAATCTTAAATATGGACTTTTATCCACGAGCCCTCATCCGTGCATCAATCTAAAATCTTAAATCTACAATCGACAATCTATATGCGTTCCCTCTATACTATTTTTCTCCTTATTTTGTCCAACACTTTCATGACCCTCGCCTGGTATGGTCATTTAAGATTCAAAGAGTTTAAGTGGGGTCAGAATTTAACCCTACTTACTGTTATTCTGATCAGCTGGGGCATTGCTTT
>JAICGJ010000273.1 GCA_025923195.1 Chryseolinea sp. | reverse complement strand
CCGATCGATCCAATGAACCAAACAAGCTGGATAGGACCGTTCTGTAAAACGCCTTCCTTGTAATCTGAATACAAGTGCCATTTGCTCATGGGATTAACGTGAACTTCAGGTTTAAATTTCAACCAATCTTTCATGTACTCAAGGTTCCGCGTCGCGTTGATTTCGAGGTCCTTGATATTTGCATCCACGCTTTCGAAGGTGGCCGTGGGTTGTATCTGGACATAGATCTGGAAAAAGTGATTTTGCCATCCCTGATCCTTTACCCAGGGGTTGCTCAGGAGATAAGCTTCCCAGGGACGAGCGAACTGGAGTCCGTACAGATCCGAGTTCTTTGGAAAATCCTCAAAAACGCCAGAGATTGTGACCTCTTTCTCATTATTAAGCTTTACAATCTTTCCGACAGGATCACCTGTACCAAACAACGCATCCGCTGTAGACTCCGAGATCATGATCGATTGGGGGTCTTTCAATCCCGACCGGCTGCCATGTATCATCTTCCATGTGAACATCTCAGGCCCGTCTTCTCCGATGTTGGTTCCTGTCTTTGAGATTTTCTTGTCATCGATAGAAAGGGTGGCCTCATAATTTCCCTGTCGTGGGACGACATACTTAAAATTCGAGCCATACGTCGTCTGAAGTTCATGGAGCATAGGGAACTGAAGATAGTCTTGACCTGAATAATGTTTTCCCTGGAAGGTGCCGGCTTTCATTACCTGCGCAATCTGGTCATAGTTATCGTGGTACTTGTTGAACGACAGTTCATCATTCACCCAAAGACCGATGATTAATGCCACCGACATTCCCAGGGCAAGTCCGCCGATATTGATAAATGAATAACCTTTTGTTTTAACCAGGTTTCGCCAGGCGATCGTGAAATAGTTTTTTAACATGACGTGTTGTTTGATGTGTTTGGGATGTCAAAAGTTGGTCAGAAGCTCATCCATGCCATTAAGGTACTCGCCCGCCTGGCAAAGGTTGCATCTTTGACACAGAAAAATCTGAAACGGTTACATTTAGGGCGGACGCCTGCATTGGATTTTATGCGCAAGGTGTGACGACCCAACGCGGAGGAAATTATTTGAATCAAATCATGGATGGATTATTTACAAGAAGGCAACAGCATATGATATTATCAACAGCGTGGCATTTGAGAAAACACTGAATGATTCGCTGTTGATAAGTGTCTACTGATTCTAGCGAGAAATTCAGTTCTAAATAGATTTCAGAGGACGAGTTTTCCGTTCAACTTATTCACCAAAAAATCGAAACTAGCGAGATCCTCCAGAAAATGGTTCGATATTCGGGACCTCCAGTGTACTTGATGACGGCGAAGCCCATCCATTTTCGTTAGCTATTATTTTTACTTCTGTTGGCAGCCGTTTATATTGTTTATTCCAAAAAACTTGACAGATTTTATACGGGAAGCTGCTTTGACTTCCAATTTCGGTTTGAAGACCATCTTCACAAGGTTTATCCCAGAAGCTTTACATTGAATTCAGACGACTGGCAACTTTTTCTCCTTTTAGAAAATCTGTCTTATGCTCAGGCACGTTCAATTGAAAGACATATAAAGAAAATGAAAAGCAAAGTTTACATACAGAATCTGGTAAAGTATTCTGATAACTTGAAAGAGAGATATGCCTGAGTGGGCCTCCTTATCGGGAGCAAATCGTGTATCTTCGGATGTGAGGGTTCGACCCGACAGTATCGGGTCCCTCCTTTGGTACTGATGAACTAATATAAAAGGAAGGCCTTCAGATAATGAAGGCCTTTGCAGTTCTGATGATTTGTTGCCCGCCGAAGCGTCTCGCGCAGGCGGGCTTTGGTCTCGGGATTGAATGTTGACGTGGCAATTAATCTGCTCACCTCACATGCCTACCGCCGGGAACCATCTTGATAACGAACGAAATCGTTGAGCTAGCAATTTCGTCATCAATCTTTAAGTCAGATTTTTTTCCATTAACTCTCACACGACCGTCACCAGGTTCTACTACTTGCGCAGAGCGCACACCCAGAATAATGCGACCGCGATCTTTTGTATAAAATTTGTAGTCGAATTCACCTCCATACGTAAAGATGAATGTCCTTTTCCTCATCGAGGTGTTTACTATTTCGTCTAAGAGGTCGGGTATGTCATTAACATTTTGATTTTTTTGTTCGACACGCAGGTTAAAATCCTGAAAACCGATCGATATCTGTGGAAAGAGGTCGAAGTGTTTGTTTTTGATGAGGTCATAACCAATCCCTGCCTCGAATGCTCGTCTACGGATCCTCAATTCATAGTTTTCATTCGACGAAAGATTTCTAAAACCCGGCGTAAAAATATAGGACATCATAAAACGATTTTTATACAAATCGAGCGAAACCAGGAAATTGCTCATGTCTTCCTTAATGTTGTTGAATCCAAGCGGACTAAGTTCCCGCCGAAGATTGTCAAACGATGCAAAGGCGTGTTGGTAGCCTATGGCCAGCGTAGCGAACTGGTCCTCGTCCGTTGTATGGACATAATGCTCAAGCGCCTTTAGCGAATCATATCCTGACCTGATCCTGGCATTTTCCACTTCTTGTCTGAGTTCCTCCTTATCAATGGTGGCAGGATCTACGTTGCTAAAGTCGTATTTTTTTTTAAGGTGGTGATGATGTTGCGCATTGCAGGTTAGCACAATGGCGCAAATAATGAGCGTAAATATATATTTCATATGTCATGAATAATGTTATTGAATTCTTGGAGCAAAAGCTGCACCAATGCCCATTGGGAAAAATGATAGCTTTTCCCAAGCAAAATGGTACCGGGAGGCATTCGGGATGGTAGTGCTGCTGTGAATATGATGGCACAAAGCCCCATCCTGGGGACGAAATTCCATGATCTTCAACAGAATTGCTTGCTCAGATTTTAGATCTTGCTCAAAAAGTCGTAATAAGCTTGGCGGTAAACTATCCACTGACGACTCACTGGCTTGCCCACTTTGCTTACAGCATCGATCTCGATGCATCATATTTTATTACAGCCCACTTTGCTTTACTTTTCGATATTCGAGACCTCCAGTGTACTTGAGAAGCGCAAAGCTTAAAGCAAAAAGCGGAAGGAACGTCGAGAATTTCGCCGTTGTTGGTCTTCCATAGTCACTCCCGGACCAGCCAACGCCTTGCTCGAGCAGAATATTTCAGGACTACAAAAATCGCCCTTGTTGGTGTTCTTCACCAACAAGAGCACGCACGTCGAGCATTAACTCGCGCCATTATTTTTAAAGAATTTAATGTCAACTTTCTTAAAGGTCATCGCCCTTACAGCTCTCTATCCATCCGCGTAATTCTTTTCATCGAAAAAGGCTTTGTCTTTTTTGGAATGTCGTATCATACGCTTATTCATTGAGTTACAGATTGTCACTTTTTCAGCTGGATAATTTTCATTGCAACAGAATTCCATCCCTTCTTGGGAATTTATCGGCTTGCTCCTTGGTAGATCTCGCGTAAACCGTCGTATGTCGATAGGATCTAATTCCGGCAATTTGCCTATTAAAAGGCCTCACTTCAGGACAGTTTTAATCGATGGTTGTGACTTTGTAATTAACGACTTTTTATTTTAACAAGGAATTGAGCTTCTTATTATTCAGGGTATAACGAGCTAACTTACCAACAGTCAGACAACACCTCTACAACGGTGTGGATATTTTAAAAAATTCTATCACCAAGTGTGATCAAGAAGTCGGTAATCTATTTTCACCAATAGAAGAGATGCAAGTTTTTAGGCAACGAAACCAGATATTCAATTCGATGCAAGAAGAGATTTTATTTCTTCCTTTATACTTTTTGATGACGGTCGGGACGCTCTAGACGAAACGATTTTACCGGTTTGATCAATGAGAAAATATTTTGGATAGCCAATAACCTTGTAATTCTTGCTCAAAAGATCGACCTCTAGTTGGTCAAGAATAATATGCGTACCAAGCCAATCTTTCTCTTTGACTAACATTCTCTTCCATGCCTCCGCGTTGTCGTCTACAGAGACGTTAAGAAATATCACATTATCCTCTTGAAAGATACCCTGCAATTTTTTTGCATATGGAATTTCTTCAACACAAGGGCCACACCAGGTAGCCCAAACGTCAACGTACACCACTTTGCCTTTGAAGTCCTTTAATGAAATGAGTTTTCCGTCAAGAGTTCTGCCACTAAAATCAGGCGCAATATTGCCCGGTAGAATGGCAGCATATTCATCATATATTTTCTGTAGTCCTGTCGCGTAAATTGACCCCTCAAATTCAAGATTGAATTCATCGAATATTGAATCGATTTCGGGAGTTATTCCTTGAGAATCCATCCAATGCCTTAAATCATTGGCAATCAAATACTCCTTTATTCCCCTTGGGTAAGATTCACCTTTCATGAGTGTATTAAGCCGCCTTGGCCATCGAGCTCTAACCCCTGTTGGCCATCCATCAGAATAGGCCCCATCCCACAATTTTGGGTCAAATACAGAATTATGCATCTCCAACGTATAGTTGTATAGAACAGCCTTATAATCAAACATTCCATTTCTTAAATACGCTGTATCAAACGGAATGTCAGAAAAAAAACTTCGCAGTTCATCCAGCATCTCGATTTTTCCTATAGGTTCGCCTTTTTGAAATTTAAAGACCTGATCAATTAACGCAGATTCGTGTGCTCGAAACGCATAATTGGTCTTTATCGACAAAAGTTTGATTTCTTTAATCTGGCTTAGCAAGGCTAGATCATCATTCTGCATTGGAAAGCGATCAAAATAGGATCTACTAAAATCCTCAACAACAACTTTTAAAGAATCATACTTCTTCGTAAAAGTATCAAAGTCATAACCGACTAAGCGTTCCGAGTTTAACAAAGCTGTAACATGATTAATATAGTTATTTACTGGCGCACCTTTTCCTTCGAATAAAATTGAATCGAAGGAGGACGTGGTGTCTTTTGAAAGTCTTAAGTCATAGCCCGGTTTGAGGTATAGCTCATAGCCGGTTCCATTTATCCTTATATACGACATCAATGGTTTAGATAATTGCAATTGCATCAAACCATATTTTGCCGTGTCAAGAGCAAATTGAGCTAAAACATCTTCTTCTAAAATTGGGTAATGATAAATTTGAACTGCCAGAGAGTCTGCCTCGGGAAAATCTACAGCAACTCTTGCTCTCAATTGTTTTTTTTGACAAGAGACTATCAAAATGGATATACATAGAAGCAGGGCAAACGGACGCTCTAACACCATATGCTAAATTTACAGGTTTACTCCTAAGAATTATGTGATTTTTTTTGAATGCAAATCTTCGAATCGGCCGAGATCCTCCAGAAAACACGATATTCGGGACGTCCAATGTACTGGTGAACTGACATAACAAAAAGCCCTCAGATATTGAAGGCTTTTAGTTTTGATGAATAAGTGCCCCGCCGAAGCACTTCGTGCTTGCCTGCCCAGGGCCTTGGCCGAAGGCGGTCTTTGGTGCTCTAATCCACGTTGTGTTTTACTTTTATTAAATAAAGGCAGAACTGTCAGACACGTTGGCCTCAAAACAGTCTGGAAGAATTTCGAGCAGTTGTGCAGGAACCGTAGAAAAAAAAACGTTCATCCTGACATTCAAAATTCAGAATGGCTGGAACAGTTCCTTTTCATCGACATGGTGTCTTGGTGCTCCATCCTTACCTTCAGGAATGATGTCATATTTACAGTCCTGAATTGTCTCACTTGACTCAATGGGTCTAATAACCTTAATGATTACATACATTGGAGCTTTCTTTTTCCCAAGTTTTTCTACTTCCGTTTTTAACTGCACTTTCTCGCCTTCGCCAAAGCCACACAGTCTTAATTGAGGCATAGTCTTATATATTTTTGGTTATACGAGGAACTCCTGGTTCCTTAGTTCATTAAGTTTTCTGTTTTTAATTCTCCATTTCCTGGAAGCGCCAAATAAATATTTTAGAAAACTCTTATCGTAGTTGACAATTCTATTTTTTCTTCAACTTGTGAAAGCATCGGTCGGAATAGAAAAAGTCGCCTGAAGCTATTCTTCTGAATTAACAAATAATTACCTAAATGGATTTGCAAGTTATTTCTTACCATTGATGTGTACTAAAACTTTGCACATTTTTTAGGGCAAATTTTTTCGATATCTTATGTGAAAGATCTAAGAGAAAATCCCATGCCCACATTCAAACGTCGAACCTTCCTCAAAAACTCCATCCTCACGGGTGTCGGTGCCTCGGTGCTGAAGCTTGACCCGTTGATGGCTAACAGCCCCCACGAATTTATTCCACCTAAAATCAATGCATCAAAAAAGATCATCGTGGGTGGAGCGGGACTAGGAGGACTGTGCTGCGCTTATGAACTGATGAAGAAAGGTCACGACGTAGTTGTACTCGAAGCATCTGGCCGGCATGGCGGCCATGT
>JAICGJ010000272.1 GCA_025923195.1 Chryseolinea sp. | reverse complement strand
CACTTTGATGAATATTAAATCCTAGGACTTCGCAATAGAATTTTAATGATACATTCATATCAAACACTTGAATTAAGGGGCATAGATATTGAACTTCCATTTGATTATTGCAAATTGGTTTTAAATTACTGACAAGGTTGGAGTATCAAGTTTGAAGAAATTGAGTTCGAAAATGATAGTGGTGATTCAGAAAGATGCTATTACCGAAATTTTGTTAGCAACACTATGACCATAGTTTATTATACTGAGACCTCCCGGGATAGCTTGTCACTTTCAATAAGTTCAGAAAGTTTATCAAATGATTGATTCAACTTCATTCCCTTGTCAAGCATCAATCTGCAGAAGAATCTGGCGATGGACTTCGGTAAGACTCCATTTATTTTTATATTCCACGACAACCTTGTTCCAGACGGTATTTCCTTAAACTCACTCGTCAACGTCATGCTAAAAATACCTCGTCCCATAGATGAGGTGTAGTAATCGAAAGGACGGTAGTCTACAATCTTTTCTATTACCTTGCTATTTACACAATGGTTTGTAGCACCTTTGCCGATTCTTCCCATGGGTCTCAAACCAATGTTCCAATCAGACGCAACACTCCAGCGCGTTCTCTTCTTTGGGTCATTAATCCACTCCCATAATAAGGGTGGAGGAAGATGAAAATCCCTTTGAACAACTACATCGGCATCTTCGCATGAAAGGTATACCCGTCGATCTTTAACGGAATTTTTATACAATTCATCCAGGTCGATACTAAAAGTTTCGATGGCACCAATGTGATCAAATCGCTCCGTTTGCAGATGAAACAAAGTTGAATTAAGGTTCATCGCATCCACACAGTCTTTTGTAAAAAGTGCATACGCCTTCCACCCTGTGGCCTCCATGACGCTATTTTTCAAGAGCCTGTGAACAACATTGACCGATGTCCCTAAGGGTTTATTTTTCCCGCTGACGTTGTTCAGGATGTACTCTCCAAAATGGACGATGAATTTTAGGTCTAACGAAGGGGCCAGCTGGCAGGCTTTACAATTGCAGGTCCTCAGTCTCTGAAGCGAATTCTTGGTATCCCTGAATTTCACATAGGATGATTCAATAATTTCAAAAATCATTTGGCCTCGGGGAAATTTCTCCAGCGGTGCATACACAAAAACAGCATCGCCTTCAACTTCGGCCAATGTAAATGTAGGCGTCAAGTAAGAAACGATGGCATTCAAAATCTGATGGAGAATTTCATTAGAATGTTCAAGTTCGGTGCTAGCGACAAATGGAGTGAATCCGGTAATGTCCGCTACAATTAAAAAGCCGAGTTGCCTTGCGCTGTTCATCAGATTTTTCTAAAAAATTCTTTCTTAATAAACCCTCACATTATCACGACGAGACCTGCCTCTATTACTGGTAAGTATTCTACAAATATACATCATGTTCCTGCAAGTAACCATCACTGAACTTTTGGAGAAATCGAATTTATACAATATGGCGAGGTTTGAACCTGGCCTTGTGATGACCCGGCCTCGTTCTATGTGAATCGATTGACCATCGGGCCAAAGAGAACCAATTGTTTACAATCACCTGATGATTCTATGTTGACTCATTTAAACCTGAGATATAAGGAGGCTCCTATGGAGCCTTGGTGCCCGATGCTCGTCTGTGCTATAAACAGGAGGCTCCTCCGGAGACACCGACCGATACTGTCTTCAAGGCAGGATGATTGTGAAGTTCCTCGTTGGCATTGTCCGAGATCAATACACTTCCGGCGATGCCGAGCGACTCAATTCGTGAAGCAAGATTAACGCCATCACCAAAAATATCGCCTTCACTAAAGATGATATCTCCAATGTGTAATCCCATCCGGACTGGAACGGCTGGTTCTTCCAGGAACTGCCTTTGCATTGACAGGGCACATTGTACGGCCTCAACAATACTGTGAAAGGTACTCAGAGTGCCATCACCATAGTATTGTATGATCCGACCGTTAAAATTTTTGTGCTCTTGTTGTATGACCCGGCGATGACGATCTCTCATGCTCATGGCTACTTGCTCGCTCTCTTGCATAACAGCTGTATACCCCCCGATATCGGTGAAAAGGATCGCGGCAAGCTGGCGGTGTTGGGACATGAAGGTATGAACATATTCAATATAAACAGTAATAGTCGAATTGTCAATTGAATGAGGTGGTCATTAAAAAGAGAAATCGGTACAAGCGAACGACGTTTATTGATGCGTGAAAGCTATCCCATACGACCTAAACCTGCTCCGATTCGATATTGCCATTATTCAGCGAAAGTGAGTAAGGACAATCAAATATAAATGCGTTGAAGCAATCCAATAAAAAATCAGTTGCTAACTATTAGAGCTATGAATGATTGAACTCATTTTTCAAACACCAGTGCATCGGACGTCGCTCCCAATTTTTCCAATGTTTTTGTTATCTCCTGCACCATAGGATCGGGCCCGCATATGTAGAAGTGCTTCGTGAAATCCCTTATTTCCGTCTCCAAAAAGTTTTTGTCGATTCTTCGTCGATCATACTTGGTGTCACTTTGCCGTGTTATGGTGAACAAGGCATTTTTTCCCAAAATACCTTTGAGTTCCTCCCCAAGGATGATGTCTCTGTCTGTTTTGTTTGAAAAGAATAACTTATTATCACCAACTTTGCCTTCCCTTTTCAGACTCCTCAGTATGGCTATAAACGGAGTTATCCCCGCACCACCTGCAATGAAGTAGCCGGGGCCTTTATACTCGATCGCGCCCCATGCTTCGCGCAGTATCAACTCATCACCGTTGCTAATCAAGCCTAGCCGGTTCGTTACACCCTTCCGTTCAGGATAGATTTTGATGATGAACTCCAGAAAGGGGTCATCTGTCAGACATGTGAATGTAAATGGGTTTCTTTTATCGACCCAAGCCTTGTCGTTAACCGAAATCTCAGTAGCCTGACCGGGTGTAAATGTAAAACCTGAAGGCTTTTCCAATCTGAAACGCTTTACATCATGCGTGACATAGTCAGCTGATATTACTTTTACAATCGATTCCATGTTGAAGATCCTTTTTAATGTAATTTAAGTTCGCCGACAATTCATTGCAACTTCTACGAGGCAGTCAACATTGTTACACCTTCACCAGCCTCTTGAATCTGAAGTCACATTTTTCAGCGCCGTAGGCAATGGTGCTATTTCTGATCAGCTGCAAGCCTGCCAGAGCAGAGGTAACTTTGTCCACTTCGCATAGAATCGCTGCATATTGACGCGCATTGTGCTTTTGAAATAGTTTGCAGATACCGCACTCACGAATATTAATACCATACCCTAAATTGTATGTTTCAGTCTTGTCAGTAACAATTTCTGCACGAAAACCATTGGGATTCCCCTTAACACTGACTTTGTTATGTAACAATCTTAAGAGTGGTCTTGTCATTCTTAACCCAACGAGCTTTGCAGGCACTTTCTTTAACCATTTCTGGAAATCGTTCTTCGGTGAAACATAATCACTAGCGATTTGCAGACAGATCCTCTTAATCTGATCATACGTTTGACCTTTACTTTCCAACGTTTGAATAAATGCCAAAAAGTATGCGGCGACCTCCAGTCTTTTGTCCATAGGATTAGTCGACTTGCGCGCAAATGCTGTATCTACGGAAAGCGTTTTGTACCTCCGATCAACTTCACCCAATAATTCAATTGAATCATTAGCAAAATGGTTGTTGATCGCGGTCTTGAAATACTTTTTGAAACCCATTTCTGATTTTGCTTTTTTCCGAAGAATGCCGTTAATCCAATGAGCGGAATAATCATTAAAAGCCAGTTGCTCCAAAGGCCATTCTTATAAAGATAAGTACCCACCAACCCGATTGCAGTCCATTTCAAAATAACATAGGCAATGGCAAAAAGAAGTCCTCTTTTGACTTGCTCTTTCATAAATGAAATTTAACGAGAAAGAATGTTCTAAACCACGGATCATGGTTTATTATGCCATCTTACTTGATTACATTAAAATATCCGGGACTTTCATTGTGGTCATTAAGAGGCATCCGCGAGTGTGGCTTTCCTTTGGCTTAAATTCCTAGTAACTTCAGTTCATAAACTGCCGGCTATGAAATATACCTTATTGCTCCTTTTCGTCAGCGTAACAGGTTCAGCGCTCGTACACGGACAGGATCTGAAACCAAATGACCCGCGCAAAAAAGCTATTTATGAGCTGATTGACAAGTATTCCGAGGCAAGAGAAAAAAAAGATACGCTCCTGCTTAAGGATATTCTCACAGCAGATGTCGATCAACTGGTTTCTACGGGCGAATGGAGAGATGGAATCGCCGCTTCCGTGAAGGGAATGCTGAACAGCTCAGCGTCCCGTCCCGGTACAAGGACCCTAGCCATCGAAAAAATACGCCCTCTCAGTTTGGGTGCCGCGGTTGTTGATTGTAAATATGTGATTCAAAATCCTGATGGTACAGAGAGAAGGATGTGGAGTACTTTTATTGTTGTTTCTGATAAGGGAAAATGGAAAATCAGCGCCATTAGAAATATGCTGCCGACAGGTCAATAATGATACTATAATGGTATTGAGTTCGGAACATTCTGACCAACGTGGCACCTAGACTTCCGCTAACTCCTTATGAGTTCCCGCATCAGATTGGCGAAATGCGGTACCATGTTTTTTATTTTTCCATTTCTGCCGCCTTTTTTTCCAGGTGAACAACCAGTTCCTTGAATTCGTCTTGAGGACTAAAATCAAGAAGCTTCAGATCTTCCACTACACTAGCTTTGTGACCGGGTGGCATATAAAACAGATCGCCAGCTTTCAAAACAACTTCCTCTCCACTGTCATAAATCAGACGCAGTTTCCCTTGAAGAATATAGCCCCAATGCGGCACCTGGCAACTGTTATTTTTTAGCCCGGTCAACAAAGGCGCAAGGTCTGAACCTGCCGGCATGGAGTTTACGGCGATCGCCATTCCGCCCCAACCTTCGAGGTAGTTCACCATCTTGTCTGTGGGAAAACTATCAATAGAAATGTGCTTCTCCTGACTAGGCCAGGAATTAGCGCTTGCAGAATTTTTTTTCATGACTTCACGTTTTAGGTTAAACAAATGTTTCATGTAAAGTATGGAAAGTGGTCTCGGGGATCAAAGGACTTAACAGAAACTCCTATCAATATTGTGACATTTTATGGTAATCCTGTGATGTCTGAGAGTTTCTTGGGCATAATCAATGACTGAAACGAAGAGTCCTTAAAAATATTCCGTAGAAAGATGTCGCGATCAAAATCCCAGTGATGCATGAGCTGACCCTTCGCGAGGGATCTCTTAAGTAGTTCAATTGCCGTTTCTTTTTTTCCAGACAGAGCAAACATTCTCGCTCTCAAATAATCGGCCTGATACTCGAACTCGTGCCTTCTCCAAAATATTAATGTGTCGTCCTTTATTCCTGCAAAGATTTCCTCAGCGGTGGCTGTATTGCCTAATGACGCTTCAACATAAGCCAGATAAAGAGTAAGTTCCAGGCTCAGTTCCAGACCATGCGAGTTCTTGCCAAGTTCTTTATTCAGAAGGATTTTGGCTTCCTCATAATCGCCAGCGAGATAGAGCACGTCGATCAAGTCATACCAAAACGCTTTTTTATCTGGAAGTGAATTCATGAGTGCCTTTGCTTTCGTGGCAAAGTACTTGGCTGTCTCCGTTTCCGACATCAAACTAAACTCATATGCTGCATCTGTGTAATATTGAGCACAAAATTTCTTATCATTCCTGCAAAAACGGGTGATCAGTTCCTCAATCTCCCATTGTGTTTTACCGGACCGTACACTGGCATTAATATACAACGTAGGAACGTTCCTCGTGCGATAGGCGGCAGGGATAGAGTCCAGGTATTCAATAGCTTCTGAGTACTTTCCCAGCATCATGAGGGATTCCGTAAAATTCCAGATTTTATAATAGTGCCAGACCAAACCTACATCCTTCTGAAGTGGTTCCTGCAGCTGGGACAATACTTCAATTGACAGATGAGGCATAAACTGAGCCTTTGCGCGATGTCCAGCGAGCAGATTGAAATAATAGTCCTGCGGATATTCCCTCAACATTTTCAATGCGATGCGCAAGGAACCCTGGTAATCCCGGGTTAATAAATGATAGACTTCCTCACAAACATTTCTTTCGTAGTGGGTGGTCTTGTCCATTTCTTGCAATAATTGTACAACGGAGTCGCGCTTCTCGCCTTTGTAGAACCAGGTCAGAAACAAGTGCGGCATCACGAAATTAGGTTCTAACGCCGCGGCCTTCTCAAAATGAATGCGGGCTTCTTCTGGATACAAACCAGACTTCAGTCCCGCGAGCCCCTGCAAATAGTGCACATATGCCTCGTAACCAGGAGGATTTAACTTTCCTGTCTTGACATCTTCCAGGTTGGTGAGGAGTCCAGCAATCTTCATGCGCAGTACCTCCAACATTTGCATCACGCTGTCCCTTGGCCCGCT
>JAICGJ010000271.1 GCA_025923195.1 Chryseolinea sp. | reverse complement strand
TTCTGTAGTGCATGGGATGTACTTGTTCAATTGGGATGTTGTGATGATACCTATTGTTTGGAAGGGCTCGCAGATATGTCGCATGGCGATTTCATAAATTCGTTTCTAGATGGTAGTCGCGGACCTCTAGACGTTAAGGTCAGTTCTACGTTAAATATAAAATCTGATGGGGAGGAGATGCGGCGGCTGCGTTGGAGCGGATTATTTTCGTCAGAAAAAATTGGTCTTACCGTAGGGACACCTGCCCAGGTTCTCGAGCATATTTTAAATAAAAAATGGAAACTCGTGCAGGGTGACAAAGATTTTATTGTGATGTGGCACCGGTTTGGATATCAATCCAATGGATCTGCGAAAAGGATCACCGCTCACCTGACCGCAGCTGGTGAGAATGAATTGCAAACAGCCATGGCGAAAACGGTTGGATTGCCACTGGGCATTGCCGCTAAGCTTTTGCTGGAAGGGAGGATAAAGGAAAGAGGCGTGGTTATCCCGGTTAAGAAGGAAATTTACGGACCTGTACTGGATGAACTGAAGGTCATGGGAATCAGCATAGTCGAAAATTATGACTAAGCATGTTCCAGTGAGCGAATAAGGTTCCCTTACAGTTCCAGGTTTGGATTGTTTTTATTTTGTTCATACCACTGATCGACCAACAGGGAGAACCCTTCGGCGGCCTTAACCGCCAGATAGTCACACCGTTCATTCTCGGGGTGACCTGCGTGACCACGTATCCAAACAAATTTAGGCTTGTATTTTTGATGCAGTGGTATGTACCGTTGCCATAAGTCGTCGTTTGCTTTTTTTGAGAAGTTTTTCTTAGCCCACGACCAAATCCATCCTTTTTCGATTGCGTCGACAACATATTTGGAATCAGAATAAATGGTGACGGGAATGCCATCTTTTTTTATTGCTTCAAGGCCTTTTATGACAGCCATTAGTTCCATCCGGTTGTTGGTAGTAAGCCGGAACCCTTCGGAGATTTCTTTGACAGCATCTTTGTACTTCAGTATTGTACCATAGCCACCAGGCCCAGGGTTGCCCTGCGCCGCACCGTCTGTAAAGATGCGTATCATGCCGGAAACACGTTTGATTTGAAAATTTTCACACCTATAGCCAGAAGTATCACACCGAATACACGTCTCAGAACAGCAAAACCGGAATTGCCGATGATCCTCTCAAGCCATGACGATGACCGCAGCACGATATAAACGAACACAAGGTTCAGCAAGATACCGATGAGAATGTTGAGCTCTTCATATACGGCACGGAGGGACAGTATCGTAGTGAGTGTTCCGGCACCTGCAATCAGGGGAAAGGCCAGGGGGACAACGGAACTTGAGCCTCTCGCCTGCGGATCATCCTTGATCAGTGTGATGCCCAGGATCATTTCCATTGCTACAATGAAGATGACGATGGCTCCTGCGACTGCAAATGAAGCGACATCCAATCCGAATAAGTTAAGGATGGACTGACCCAGATATAAGAAACCCACCATCAGAATTGCTGATATGATGGTAGCTTTTTCAGTTTGAATTCTTCCTTCACGCTTGAGTATGCCGATGACAACGGGGATAGATCCCAATATATCTAACACGGAAAATAATATCAACGTAACCGAAAATATTTCTTTGAAATCGATCATAGCTCTAAGCTAAATAAAAATGCCGGACTTACGCCCGGCACTTGTTTTATTAAACCTGATTATCGGATTATTTTAGTCTTAGCGGAATACCTATGTATACGACAAACTTATTGAACGGTGCCATAACTGCATCAGTACAGCGATCCGCGGTCAAACGATGACCACCATTGACGGTTCAAGCTACTCTCAGAGTCAAACTCACGAGAATACCGAGAACCAAATCACGATGTCCGACATGGCATAAACCACATCCTTTAAATTGTTCAGTTTAATTTGCCATTATCCGAACCAAAGATCTTTCATGTATTTGGCATCATGGAATGGAATGAAAGACTTCCAAGCATCTTTTTCCTCAATTACTTTCAGCCGCAGCAGTCTGAAAATATGCAGAATAGGTCGATAGACTAGGGTATAGATCAAAAGAAGAGTGACAAACCAATATGCCCCAAAGACCTTATTGATCATAAAAATCCCCAAAAAAGGGATGATAGCAGCTGCCCAGAACAAAACAATTCCGATCAATCTGCTTCTTACGTTCTTGTTCATAAATCCCCGCATTTAGCTTGGTCAAAATACAAAATATTTCAGCCTAGCGCAATATATTCGGTAGGGCCGTTCATCGCACAATACAACATGCAACCCCCAACGGCTCCAAGAAAAATTTCGGGGCGTATATGCTTGCTATCTCTAATCCGATGCTAGCCAACCATGATCTTTATAAAAAACTCTCGACACAATTAACCGCAGTTTGACCACACACAAAACATGAGTACGTTACTTCATGCAAGTCAAAGTGAGACCTGAAATTGAAGCACAACTTGCGCTCTTCGCGTTGTGCGTGTAAGGATATCGTTCTGTATACTAAAAATTGGCCGGCTTTGAAAATCGAGGCTAAACTTACTGCTATGACCTTTCAGGAGCCAATTAATGCCAGCATTGTAGACATCCATTTGACCGCTAAGCTGATCAAAATTTCCCGCCGTTATTGATATGTACGGCATTAATGTGCCAAGATCACCCAACAGTTTTTCCTTCAATAGGTAACCGGCTTGCGCATACACGACCTGACCTGTTCCAAACATGGGGAACGCGTTTCCCTGGCTTCCAGGTGCCGGCCCGTTGGTGATACCATTGGCGGGATTCATGATTCCGTTATAACGCAGATAATTCGGTCCGTAATTCAGGTCGAAATATCCGGCGTAGGCGGAGATGGCGGTTCCTTTTCCAGCGTTAATTGGCGCGTCATAAAATAACGCAACGGACCACAGTTTCATATCGTGATAGTCAACACTTGTTCCACCATCGACAGAGGACCACGTGGCATTATTTTGTGTTATGAATCCAGCCTCGAGGTTGAAGATCTTGCGTTTACCCAAAAATGTTCCCGTCATGTAAGGCGTTGCGTGCGGCTCGCTCTCAAAAAGATTATAGAGGAAAAAGCCCTGGTACTGCTTGTAGTGACCACGTTGAGCAAAACTTGCGTTTGGACCTGGCGTTGGATCGACTGGTATTCCGCTGCTAGTGATCGGAAAGGGGTCACTGATAACAAGGCGATAGTCAAACTTTCCCAGTTGTCCCCTGACATAAGCGCTCAGTTTTCGGGAGAATTCATCCGTCTGATCCACGGTAGCTTGAGCAAATACGGGTACGTCCATCGTCATAATTGTGCCCACGCTTGGTTGGCTAAAACGAGAGAGTCCATTAGTGATAGTCAGACCCGCACCGATTTTTAACTTGTCACTGTCTTTCCAGGCCTTGAACTCTCCTAATGCATCGTGAAAGAATGCCTGAAATTTTCTATTTCCATTATTGTTTGAATTTTGGCCAGCAAGGAAATTGAAGTTATTTTGCCCAAACTGTGTGTAGAAAAAAATATGGTCCGTAAGCTGACCGTAAAATTGGATGCGCGTTCTTCTTAATCCAATGTCAAATGTATTGTTGGCTGGCTCACCCAAAACTGTAGTTCCAGGGTTGCTTTCATTATATCTCAGCCAGACCTGGTTCAAAAAAGTCCATTTTAAATAGTGGCTTCCATCTTCGTTAAGCGAAAGCCTCATTTCTTCCGGGCGTGCTTTTGGGTCAGATTGTGCTTGGAGACAATAGGGTGAGACTATCACCCATAAGAGAATGATTGTGTTTTTGGTCATTTCAACAGGTCTTTTTAATTAGACGAATGATATCCGTCTTAATTTAGACTAAGCAGGTCATTATATGAAATGCCATTGGAGAAAATTGACTTGAAATGCTCACCGTTTAACTGCGTAACAATGCCTTTGAGTTGCAGGTTGCCGTCTTCGACTTTCTTCCTGATAAAGAAATAGTCCAGAAGCAAATTGCATTGATCGATCACATGCAGCTCAAGCAACATTTGACGCCGGATAGCAGGCCTGATAACGTCGTCTTTTTGGTGTCTTAATAAGGCGCTCAAGTTAAATCTGAGGTGGTTAAGGCAATGAATAGATTCATCATTCCTACCTGCGTCTAGCCATGTGGGATGTTTCGGACTTACATAAATGATCTGCGAGCAACCCTTTTCATAAATGTGGTGCCGCAGCATTTCCTGTTGCTGCGGATTGTAACGAAATAACATTCCCTCGGGAATATTGTAGAAAAATACCCTATCAGCGAATACGATATTCTCCCATGTATGGACTTCCGTGTCAGTGATTACCAGAGTTTTTTCAGAATCTATGTGGGTATTTAAATTCATGAGATAATTCATATTAAGCCGGTTGTGTTTCAGTTCTCAAAATCTCTTGTATGAATAATCCCAGAAAAATTAGTACGGACTGTATTTCATCTACGGATAGTTGCTCCCGTTTATCATGAAATAGAATCCTACCTCGATAAGATTCAATATGCATGTCAGGCTGAGTCTCAAGAAATCTTAGAACATTTTCTTTGAAGAAACCACGTAACGCCCTTTCATTTTCACCGCGTAAATAATATTGCTTAGCAAACTTCCTGTGGTTATCGAAATCAATATCTCTTCCCGATTTATATTCAAAGAAATCTGCCCAAAGTCTTTCGGGTTCCAGCGCAAACACCGGAATGGAAATTGGAAGGTCGGAAACCATAAATGCAGTCAGGACTATATCTTCGTGAGCATTACCTGGTCCACCCGATATCTGAATATCTGATATTTCAATTTTTCCGAATTCCGTATATTTTGAAAGTATATTCTCTTCATACAATATCCTTCCTGCTTTTTCAATAGGGAAATCTTTGAACTTCGAAACGTTACGGAGCTTCAAGGGATAAAATACATAGTCCAGTTGCTCTGCCATGTCCCGTAGCTGCATCTGTCGTTTGGAAAGACGAAATTCCATACGGTCAGCCCGTTGTGGCATTATCTTTCGCGTGGCCAAAGGATGATCCGAATTTGGTGTGTGTTTGGCCATTCCCTTCATATGCACCCGGCCGCCCCGACTGTGATAGTCCACCTCAAAATGATGTAAGTGCTCCAACAAGGTATGATCAACAATGTGAGCTTCCGTAAAGTCAAAGACCACATTCTTGCCTCCACCTATTTGATCGAGGCACTTTTTAAAACTCAGATAGTTGGAAAAGATGGCGGCGTCTTTTACTCTTACATGATACTCATCGCCCTCTTCTGTGATTTCAAATTTGGATCTAAAAAGAGTTTCAAAACGGGCGCCGGAGAAAAAATGGAGTGCAAACTGCGTCAGCACTCCCGCAAAAATTCCCACAAGGAGGTCCGTTGACAATGTAACAGCTATTGTGATCAGAAAAATAGTGAGCTGATCCCATCCGATGCGCCATGTCTTTTTAAATTCTTTGGGTGATGCAAGACGGTAACCTGTGTAAATAAGCATAGCGGCCAGCGCGGAGTTTGGTATCATCCTAATAAGGTCTGATGCCAAGGCGACAAAGGCTAAGAGGAATACACCATGAAAAAAGTTTGACCATCGCGTTCTGGCACCGTTGTGAATGTTGGCTGACGAACGCACGATTTCCGAAATCATAGGAAGCCCGCCGATGCTACCAGAAACCAGGTTTCCTATCCCGACCGCAAGGGTGTCCTTGTTCAAATCCGACTTTCTTTTGTAAGGATCGAGGATATCAATTGCTTTTGCGCTCAGTATGGACTCTAAGCTTCCAACAAGCGCAAACATCATGATATATTTAATGGATGGTCCAGAATAAATTTCGCTGAAATCGGGAAGCGAGATGCCCCCAACGAAATGGTCGGGCAGTTGAACGAGCAGGTTACCAGGTATGATATGATAACTTATATCTGCCAATGTATAATCGTGTTCATGAGCAAAATCATAGAACATGGCAAGAGGTACCGCGATTAGTAGCACTAGCATTGGTGGTGGCATCATTCTTACGACTTTCATTTTTGCGAGCGGAAGGCAAAAAAGAATGAACAGACTTACCACACCGATAAATGCAACCTCAGGATTCATATCGGCAACCATATGAGGTATTCCTGCCAGCAACTGAAGGGGTGCTTTCCCCGTTGGGTTGGCGCCCAGCAGTACCGGTATCTGTTTTGAAATAATGATTATTCCAATCGCGGCAAGCATGCCATGCACAGCCGGGGCGGGAAAAAAATCACCGAGTTTTCCAGCCTTAAAGACGCCAAACATAATTTGGATAACGGCGGCGACGACAATTACGGCAAGCGTAAGCTGATATCCTTTCATGTTGTCGCCGCGACCTAACTCCTCGACAGCTCCTACAGCAATAGCGATCAGGCCGGCAGCAGGACCCTTAATCGTTGTACGGGCCCCCATAAAAGGTGACACTAAGATTCCACCGATAATGGCAGTATATATTCCCGCTATCGGTGGAAATCCACTAGCCTTCGTAATAGCCAGGCA
>JAICGJ010000270.1 GCA_025923195.1 Chryseolinea sp. | reverse complement strand
TTCACCATTATAATAATATTGTTTTCTATGCCGCTGCTTGGATTCATCGGCTTAAATAAACTAGTAACTGAAGGTTTGGCTAAACCAATAAAGAAAAAAATATTGGTTGCATTTGGGATTGTTGGCGGTATCTGCTTGTTCCTGTTACTCTTTGCTGGAACCTTCAGCTTCATTAAGGACGGAGAAGAACAAATGCCCGGGTGGTTTGTAACGGCATTGGCCGAAGATCGCGAAGGTTTATTAAGGAGCGACGCATTCCGGTCGCTGGCATTTATTACACTGGCCTTTGTAGCGTTGTACTTTGAGCTTTGGAACAAAATATCTTCCATTATTTTTTATTCATTCCTGATAATGATCACGTTGATTGACCTTGCTGTAGTTGATGCCAGATATTTTACCAAAGACGAATATAAGAGGAAACGTGAGAATACGTTTTTTGCAGCGACCGAGGCAGATCAGGAAATATTAAAAGACAAGTCATATTTCCGAGTCTTCAACCTTGACGCTCAAAATCCTCAAAATATTTTTTTAGAAGCACGTACATCCTATTTTCATAATTCCATCGGTGGATACCACGCTGTCAAGCTTAGACGTTACCAGGATCTTTATGACTCGTGCCTCTTTGAAGAAACGGTTGAATTCATTCAGGACGCTTCTTCCGGGAAAATGGATTTTTCCAAGTACGGGGTTATTAACATGCTTAATGCCAAGTACCTGGTCTATGGTGGTGGACGAGACAATATAATCCGCAATTCAGCAGCACTTGGAAACGCGTGGTTTGTTTCAAATGTAACAACTGTAAATTCTCCGACGGAGGAGCTGACCAGTGTTTGCTCTGCCGATACACGCAATACAGCCGTGATCGATGGTTCTAAATTCACGGCTTCAGATTTCGGGTTCGACAGCACGGCGACAATTAACCTGCTGGAGCAAAAGCCGAATTATTTGAAATATGAAAGTCAGTCACGGGAAAACGGTTTGGCTGTATTTTCTGAAATATATTATCCGAAAGGATGGATCGCCTACATCGACGGGAAAGAGACGGAAATTATTCGAGCCAACTATGTTCTCCGGGCTCTGTTAATTCCTGCGGGTAAGCATACCGTTGAATTTATATTCAAACCGGATGCCTATGTTGTCGGCAACAAAATTACGATGGCTAGTTCATGGTTAATGCTTTTGGTCGTTATCGGATGTATCGGATGGAATCTTAGAAATAACCAATCAGCAAACGGTAAGCAGAAGTAATTGGAATGTGCATTCACATCGAGAGCCCACTTTTCACTTATTACTTTTCACTTTTCACTTAATAAGCTCCCTTCACTTTCATCTTCAACGTAAAGACAGACTTACTTGCTGTAATAAAAAGAAGTTTTCTATCCTTTCCACCGAAGCACACGTTAGCCGTCCACGGAGCATCGATATCTATAGTTTCAATTTTCTCTCCCTTGGCATTGAAAACTGTAACGCCACGCCCCGTTAGATAAACATTTCCTTTGCTATCGATAGTCATACCGTCTGAGCCCATGTCGGCAAATAATTGTTTATCGGATAGTGTCCCATCTTCATTTATTGAATAAGAATAGGTCTTTCGGCCTTTAATGTCTGCCACGTACAATTTTTTTCCATCAGGTGTGCCGATTATTCCATTTGGCTGCAGCAATCCCGTTGCGACAACCAGCAATCTTTTTTCAGGAGAAAAGTAGTAGACATTTTCCTCTTCAATCTCCTTTTCGGTTCTTGTCCAATAATCTCTTTTATAAAATGGGTCAGTAAAATAAATTCCTCCCTTGGGATCTACCCAAAGATCATTTGGACCGTTGAGCTTTTTTCCGGCGAAGTCGTGTACCAATACCGTTACCTTTTTAGATTTGTCGATCATCCAGAGCTGATTGTTGAGGTCAGCGCAGGCATACAGCGTACCTGCTTTATCAAAAAATAGTCCATTCGACCTTCCAGCCCCCTCCATGAATACCGTGATAGTTCCGTCCGTTGACCATTTCATAATCCTATCGTTCGGCTGATCCGTAAAGTATACATTCCCATCGGCGTCGGCAGCTGGTCCTTCTGTAAAAAGAAAATCAGAAGAGACTAGCAGGGGTGTGGCGCCATTTGAAACAGGATTTGAGGATTTGCCTGACTGTGCTCCGGCGAATGCACCAGATAGAACAACTAAAAGCACGGTCAACGCGGTATTAGGGGCTCTGCTAATATTTAGAAATTTCATGAGTGAATTTTAATGGGTGTCAATGTCAATCTGGAATTAAACAGTTTTCAGAAGTCAATCTCAAGATACCCTTGGGATGGTACTTTCTCCTGCCCATGCAACAAGGCGGGTCGCCATTTCGGTCCCTCCTGGAGCAATCTTTTTGCCTCGGTGTCATTTTCATGTGACAAGCCCGCAAGGATTACATAGTTGAATGTGGATCCATCAACGCCAACACTGAACACAATCTTAACTTTTCCATGAATGGAATTAGAGAACGTTCTTTTGTTTTCATTTAGGTATTTTTTAAAACTCGGCATACCATTAACAGGGAAAGGGTATTCACTTAAATGATCATATACATACCTTCTTCCATCCCGTCCCTCCGACACCCCATGAACAAGTCTGTTCGCGCGAAACTGTTCTTTATAATACGGACTTCCGTCCTGATGAAAGCCATACCACAGACCCTCTTTTTTTCCATTTCTATACTCGCCCTCTTCTAAGATCTGGCCGTTCGGGTACCACCGCCTGGATTTTCCATTTCCATTAATAACCTGTTGGTTTCCCAGTGAATCAAATACCGTGGCGGTAAAGCTTTCATCGCCATAGTAAACTTCGCTTTCTAAGGCACCATTCCAATGAAAGTTTTCCCATTTCCCCACGGCTTGTTCGTTATCATACCTTCCGGCTGATTCGTAGGTATGGTGGTCTGAATAATAAATGAAAATGCCATCTTTAATGTCTCTTTGGTACCTGCCTTTCATCTGTATATCACCGTTCGCGTAATAATCACCTACAACGCCTTGCCACCGGTCGAGGGAATCTTTATGTCCGATGCGATAAAATTTTGACGACGCGATATCGTTTGTTTCTTTCCAATGCGCATCGTAGTAAACTTTGGCTGGTTGCAATTGTGAGTCATCTAAGGCGACCGTATCTTCTGATGGTTGCCCTCCTTCGGGAATTTTGTAGTTAAGAATGTATTTTAGTTGAGGCAGGTCTTTGAACTTCGCGTCTAATAATTCGATACTATCGTAATATATATATGATTCCCGTTCTATGAGCCTTATCCGATAAAATGTTCCCTGCCGTCGAAGTTGTATATAGTCTTTTAAGACAGCTGTATCGGCAGTTAATTCCGGCGGAATTCCTTTGACCCGATTTAGCATCAATGAAATGGTATCCCATCGTGGAAGTGTCGCGACGAGGCTGTCCCGAAGTCCGGTATCAGTGGTCGTAGATTTGTATAGATTGCCGGTATGATTGTCCAGGTTTAACACGCGTTGATAAATCCGGTAGTATTCAACTTGATCTCTGGGCAGCACAACCAACGTAGCGCACAACAACAAAAGTAAAACTGCGAGGAATTTGTTCTGAATAAGCCACCTTAGCTTGAACTGGAGGGTAGCGAGTACGGTTCCTGCAACAAAGCCGCCAGCGTGGCCTGGAACGTCGACGTTAAAGCCTGCCGCAATAACGGTATTGATCACAACAAAGATTACGAAATTCAAAAAGATGTTTAGTAGTTTCTGTCGATCGTTAAAACTTCCAATAACTTCCGCTCCAAGGCGATAGCCGAACAAGCCGAACAAAGCACCTGATGCACCGGCGCTGGCGATGTAAATATTAAAAACTAAGCTTGCTATTCCGGCGGCTATGCCGCAAAAGAAGTAGACCAACAGAAAACGCGTAGTACCCAATGGAGGCTCGAGGGAAGTACCCAACACATATAGTGCATACATGTTCACAAGCAAGTGGAGAATTCCGTAATGCAGAAACATTGACGTTATCATCCTCCAGGGTTCGCCTCCCAGTGTGAGCGGATTTAAGTTGGCACCCACATGCAGGATTTCCAACACATCAGCATTGCTGTTCATCATCAAACTTTGTTGCTTGATCGCCAAAACGCCGAACACAAGCAGGTTTATCGCAATAAGGACATAGGTCGATACTACAGTCTTACTCATGTTGGCGGCATGTAAAATTTGGACATCTTGTCAGCATTCGGGTTCGGGGTTGACGGGTAAATTTATTGATGAACTTTGAATTATAACGGAAGTGAAGAGAATTTAAAGTCTTTTACGCGGCAGCAATTGCTTTGAACAGGTCAGATAAGCGTGTAAATCTAAACCGTATATTTGTCCGACAAGATAACAAATCGCTTTATGGTAAGCTTCTATCCGGGCCCTTCGCGTGTACACGATGAGATTCCCGGCTATGTGAGGGATGCCTTCAAGATTGGCATCATGAGTATAAATCACAGGAGTGAGGAATTTGTAAAAATGTCCGAAAGAACGATCACGCTTCTGAAGGAACGACTTGACATCCCAAAAAACTATACTGTGTTTTTTACTACTTCCGCAACGGAATGCTGGGAAATCATTGCGCAGTCCCTAGTTACCGACAAAAGTTACCATCTCTACAACGGTGCGTTTGGACAAAAGTGGTTTGACTATACAAAACGCATCCACCCCCTGGCCGTTCCCATGCCTTTCCAAATCAATGAAAAGCTTGAACCCAAGAAACTTATCTTCGATCAGCGCGAAGGCATAATCTGCATAACTCAAAATGAAACATCAAATGGAACGCAGGTATCAAACAGCATAATTAAGGCGATTAAAAAAACAAACCCCACATATCTAGTCGCGATTGACGCAACGTCCTCGATGGCGGGCATCAAACTTGATTTCAAGTCGGCAGACATTTGGTATGCATCCGTGCAAAAATGTTTCGGGATGCCCGCTGGACTTGGGCTACTGGTTTGTTCGCCGCAGGCTCTGCAGCGTTCAGAACAGATTAATGAGAGAAATCATTATAACAGCCTCGTATACATGACTGAAATGATGTCGAAATGGCAGACGTCCTTTACGCCTAACGTACTAAGTATTTATTTACTTATGCGCATTTTGGAAAAAAGTCAGCACATCGATGAAGTTCATGCAACAGTATTGGAACGTTATGAATGGTGGATGGATTTTTTTTCGAATTCATCGACTATAAAGCATCTTATCGCAAACAATGGAGTCCATTCCTTCACCGTGATCACAGTGACGGCCGCGGCCGATCTCGTTCTGAGAATCAAAAGAGAAGCTAAACAAAGGGGATTTTTATTAGGGGAAGGCTATGGTGAATGGAAGTCTTCTTCCTTTCGGATCGCGAATTTTCCAGCGCTCCAAACCAGGGAAATTGAAATGCTGATGCGTTTTCTTAAGGGATTTTAGTTGTTGAAAAACTTGCTTCAATCGTTAGCAAACAGCGCATGTAATAAAAATCAAAGGTACCCATCAAAAACAAGTCAAATATTTTCAATCTTTGTCATTGTAATCACCATTTATGGTCAAGACGTCGGCGCTGATAATGAGAATAGTTTTGTTACTCATGCTATTCCAATTCTTCGCGCCTTGTTTTTTTTCCGTAGTAGCCCACGAAGCCCCTAACACAAGGGACACAAACTACGACATCCAACACAGCTCAATTGTCGCACCGTTACTCCTAAAAGAAAAGGATGAAAAGGAGCTTGATAAAACTTCTTTTACATCAAATCAGACACCCCTCCTGGATCTTACGATTCACGGATCAAATCTTGAAGCGACACATTCGTGCAATTCAAGTTATGTCTCGAGCGATGTTTTTTATGATTCGCATCCAGCGCTATTCACCAGCTACTGCACATTCCTGATTTGAAATTTTGACTTCTTTCTTCGTTTGCGTTTTTGCAAAACGATCGCACGTTCATTTCTCGTACTAGAAAATCGAACGTCCATTCCAAATTTTCAAATAAATCTTTTCCGATTCACCTGGCAGTCGGAGACCCTGCAAAAAGCAGAAATTCTGAATTATGATTACAAAAATTAATAACGTCCCTAGCGATGGGATCGAAGGCCTTAAGCAAAACTGGCGAAATGATTCCGTTTCTGGTTTTCTGATATTCTTGATAGCCATGCCCTTGTGCCTGGCTATTTCGAAGGCTAGTGGATTTCCACCGATAGCGGGAATATATACTGCCATTATCGGTGGAATCTTAGTGTCACCTTTTATGGGGGCCCGTACAACGATTAAGGGTCCTGCTGCCGGCCTGATCGCTATTGCTGTGGGAGCTGTCGAGGAGTTAGGTCGGGGCGACAATTTGAAAGGATATCAGCTTACGCTTGCCGTAATTGTTGTCGCCGCCGTTATTCAAATTCTGTTTGGCGTCTTTAAGGCTGGAAAACTCGGTGATTTTTTTCCCGCCCCGGCTGTGCATGGCATGCTTGCCGCGATTGGAATAATCATTATTTCAAAACAGATACCGGTACTGCTGGGC
>JAICGJ010000269.1 GCA_025923195.1 Chryseolinea sp. | reverse complement strand
TACCCCATCCGTTGCCGTCACACACTTTATAGTAGGATCGATCCGCCGTAACGCGCGGGTAAAAAAAACAATATCCACCGGGTCATCATCCGCATAAAAAATTTCCATAGGACCTACATTTTCATGCATCTATTATGATGCAAAAATAGCTGAATATTATCGCAAATGTAAGCGGAGGCAAGTAGATGTCTTCCCCGCATTTTGCCATAATCGATCTCTTAACGTCATCTGTCATCCGGTGGACGTCCTCCACCTTCCGTCAATGAGTGCGAGGCACTTTAATGATGGATTTTTTTCTGGTCTAGAAAGCTCTCGAGCAAAACTTTTTAACGTAGGTGCCATCTCTGGATTCAGGGTATCCTTCGACGGGAAATTGTACACCCCGAGCCTATTCAATTCATCAATCATGCCTGCTGTCAGGACAGCTGAAACCACCATCACGGGGACATCCGTCAACTCCTCTTGCGCTTTTATTTGTTTCACGCATTCGAATCCATCCAGTCCGCCGAGATGGTAGTCCACGAATATTGCATCGGGGATCGAGAAATAGTTATTCAGTTTTCTAAGGGCGTCATTGAAATCGAGTGCATACGAAAGTTTAATGGAGCGATCAGCATTTTGAAGCGCTTCGACAAACAACGCAATTTCCTCTGCGTCGTCATCAGCGTACAAGATTTCCATAATCTTGTTATCCTTCCTCAAAATTTAAACACCCAGGAAGCGCGAATGTTTTAGTCTACCTCAAGGGTTAGCATTAGCCATAAAAAAGTAAAAAAAACCAGCTTGTAATATCAATGTTTGCGGAGAGAGAGGGATTCGAACCCTCGTGGCACTTGCGCGCCAAACGGTTTTCGAGACCGCCCCATTCAGCCACTCTGGCATCTCTCCGAAAGTTATTCGAAGCGCAAAGATTCGATTGGGTCCAGTTTCGAAGCCTTATGCGCGGGATAAAATCCCGATATGAGCCCAACAAAAATGCAAACAATAAATCCGACGATGATCCACAACCAAGGGATAAAATAGGAACTGCTCCCCAGAAAACCTCCAAAGAAGTTGCCGACAACGATTCCGAGAATTATCCCGAGAATTCCCCCTAACAAACAGACTACAATGGCTTCTATGACGAACTGCTGCCGTATGCGCAAAGGTGTTGCTCCGAGCGCCTTTCGTACTCCTATCTCACGTGTTCTTTCGGTAACAGACACCAACATAATGTTCATCAAAGCAATGGATGCGCCCAATAGCGTTATAAATCCAATGACTAGTCCGCCAATTCTGAAATAACCAATAATTCTTGCTGTTCTTTCCTTTAGCGCCTCACTGCTCTCAAGCTCAAACGAGTTCTCCCTGCCAGCCTGATCGCGTCGAATTGAACGCATTACGCCAGTTGCTTCGCCCATGGCATATTCTAATTGGGATGGGTCTACAATACCAACCGTCAACTCGTAAAACAACCCTTTACCCTTTGCCATTTGATTCGCCAAGCGGATAGGGATAAACACCATATTGTCGTAATTGTCCTCCAGCGACTGTCCTTTTTCCTCCAGTGTTCCGATCACTTTGAATTGGGTCCCGGAAAAAGATATTTTCTGGTTAATAGGATCCTCATTCTCTTTAAACAAAACCTTGTATACTGAATTGCCTATGATGACAACCTGTTTTCCGTTATCGACTTCGAAACTTGAAAAGTTCCGACCGCGACTTAAGTTCAGATTCTTGATGGTCAAATAACCTTCGTTCACACCCATCACATTAATATTCGGATTTGTCTTGTTAGACATGTGTTTAACCTCCGCTATTTGGGTCAGGTTCGCGGACAAACTTATCGTGGAGCTAACACGATAATTATCCATAAAGCGCAGCACTTCGTTTAACTTCAGCGGAGGATAGTTTTTTTGCATGACACCCTGTGAGGTACCCCCGCGATTTACCTTCGATGTTATATCAAATGTATTGGAGCCTAATGCAGACAATCCTTCGCTCACCGATTTCTGAGCCGCATCAATAGCTGTGGAAACGCTTATGAGGGCAGTAATTCCGATCGTAACGATGAGCGCCGTGATAACAGACCGCAGTAGGTTGACTCGTACAGACCTGAGCCCTTCGCGGATATTTTCAATTAAATTCATTCGGTCTTAAAAATTCTAAACAATTATAGTGTTGTTATACGTTGATTAAATCGCCAAGATGTTACAACTCATGGCAAATTATTGGGGTTGATCACCAAAAAATGGGTATATTCCATAAAAAAGCGTGATTATTTATTCCAGCGGAGTAAATTTATGATGTATAACCGGGCAAGCATATGAAGCGGAGCGTAATTTTGATCACTTTCTTTTCAATATCCCTGGCAGCTAGTGCTAATTCCATATTAATTCCTATGGACGAAAAGCAGTCCAATCACCTGAAGGCATATGGTATTGCCTACTGGATCCTTCGAAGCGATATGGAAGTGGATTGGCTCTTGAATTATCGCGGTGGCAGCTTCATGTGCAACTATCACCCAGCCGTGCAAAATGAATTGGTAGTGAGAGGCGTAAGTTTCGAGATCATCTCCAGTGCCCAAACGAACCAGATCATTTCAGAGATCGCCAGTCCTGCTTTAAATTATGATATAATGAAGCTGGAAAAGTACCCGCGCATTGCTGTCTACTCTCCCAAGTCAAAACAGCCATGGGATGACGCAGTCACGCTTGTGCTCACCTACGCAGAAATTCCCTACGATATTATTTTTGATGAAGAGGTAATGAATGGCGTACTTGCGAAGTACGACTGGCTCCACCTGCATCACGAAGATTTTACAGGACAGTACGGTCGGTTCTATGCCAATTACAGCAACATGCCCTGGTATATCGAGCAACAGCAGGAATCAGAGGCAATCGCGCAGAAATTCGGCTTTCATAAAGTTTCACAGCTGAAACTAGCCGTCGTAAAGAAGACCAAGGAATTCATCACCGGCGGTGGATTTTTATTCGCGATGTGTTCCGCTACAGACACTTATGATATAGCGTTAGCGGCGGAAGGAGTGGATATTTGCGAGCGGATGTATGATGGCGATCCCGCAGATCCTCAAGCGCAGGAGAAGTTGCACTTTGATAATACCTTGGCCTTTACTGATTTCAAGCTGGTGAGAGACCCCTATCAGTATGAATTTTCGGATATTGATAACCAGCCAAACGAGCGAGGCCTTCGTCAGGATAATGATTATTTTTCATTGTTTGAATTTTCAGCCAAGTGGGATCCAATTCCCACCATGCTAACACAAAATCATACAAGGGTGATCAACGGATTCTTTGGTCAAACTACGGGCTTCAAGAAAGATCTCATCAAGGCAGATGTGTTGATCATGGGCGAGAATAAGGAGATAAAAGAAGCCAAATATGTGCACGGCATCCTCGGCAAAGGATTTTTCACCTATTACGGTGGCCACGATCCAGAAGATTATCAGCACCAAGTCGGAGAAGAACCTACAGACCTTAATCAACACCCCAATTCTCCGGGCTACCGGCTTATTCTGAACAATGTATTGTTCCCTGCGGCAAAGAAAAAGAAGCAGAAAACTTAATTAGTTTAAAGTTTAAAGTTTAAGGTTTAAAGTTATCCACTTGCGCAGTGACCTTGCCTTCTTTAAGGCTATTGTCATGGTCGTATTCGCCGAGGCTTGAATACGCACAAGATCGGCAGCCAGAAACTTTAAACTTTAAACTTTAAACTTCAATGTATCCTATCCCCCCTAACCTCCAGCCCTTTCACAATCTGCGCCTCATGTTCCAGCCATTCTTCCCAACGCTTCATGACAACATCATCAGGCAGATATTCTTTAGCTAGCTTCAGGAACGTCTTATAGTGCCCCGCTTCAGATATCATAAGTTCGTGGTAAAATTCAGCTAGCTCCCTATCCGGAATCGTCTTCCAGAGTATTTTAAAACGTTCACAGCTTCGAGCTTCAATAAGAGCATTGAGTAAAAGTTTTTCGACGACGTGCTGCTCCTTGCTTCCACCCTTCTTCATGAATTTGGCCAACTCTTCCACATACTCATCCTTGCGCTGAGGACCTAAGGAAAATCCTCTTTTCCTTAATTCGCCGAGAACGCGTTTAAAATGTTCCCATTCCTCGGTCACCAATGGGGCAAGCGCCTCCACCAGTTTTTCAAGCTCTGGATGTTGGACAATTAAGGATATGCACGATGATGCTGCTTTTTGTTCACAGTATGCATGATCTATAAGAATGTCTTTTATATTCTTTTGCGCAATGTCGGTCCAGCGCGGATCGGTTGGAAGCTCCAGCCCTAACGTGAATTTGTCTTTTGCAATTTTCAAAGCTAAGATACTTTCAAAATGAAAAAATTTTCGTGTACAATAAGCTAGTCGTAGAACGACCAATCAAATCCAAAGTCAATAATATTCCGCTGACCAGGATACCTTGGCGTTGGCATATAACCCTGCTCTGTGAACGCCTGCAGCAGGTTATGGTATTTAAAGAAAATTTTACCCCTTTTTATACGCGCATTAAAAAATACATCGATAATAGGGAACTCCGGGACTTTTAGCGCTCCCTCTGTAATCCGTTGTTGAACGTAAAACTGTTGCACGGGCACGTCGTATGCAAGTGGATAGTACGAGGATTTGTAGTGAACCTCTACACCTGCATGCATATCCAAGTTGCCATTAAAAAAAATATTTTCATACGATAATTGCGCATTAATGAATAAATCGGGAATCTGGATGGCATCATCAGGGTTGTCAAGCAGCTTTGAATAGATTATCTGGCTGGACAAATTGATGTGTCGCATAAAAGTTATTGAGAACCTGAACTCCGGAGAAAAAATTACTTGCTGGCCTGGGGATTGCATTGGCAAAACGCGCTGACCATCTGACACCGTGTCCTCCTTAAAAAAAATATAGTTACCAAGTCTTGTGAAGGTAAGGCCAGGTGAGAGCCGCAGCACTTTGGAATTATAATGCAGGTATCCATTAAACTGCGTTGCATTGACACTGCTAAATGTGTTGGACCAGTTATCATGCGTCCCACGGTAGGTCTGCTGTAAGAGTGACGGAGAGTACTGGACCTGTTTAACAGATGCTTCAAACCATCTGCTTTTGATTTGTCCATCGACACGGTAATTACCATTCTGTTGAACTTCTGCCCATCCCGTTATATCCCCAATAGAGTCTAAATGAAGGGCCACTCTTCCACCGATGTAACTTTCCACTTCCGACGTCTCCGTACCTGCTGTATCGATGTGGACATTTGTAAATGTATAATCGCGAATTGCATAATAACCATTATAAAATAGCTTGAGCAAGTTGCCTTTGATCCCCACTTCATTTCTGATAAACTTGAACTTCACTTTATCCAGTGTAGTAGTAGCCTTCTCCAACTGTGGGTCAACGTAGTCATAGTATGGATTGACAGGCGATCCATCTGAAAATTTGTTGCCTTGCCGGTAGCGGTCGAACGTATGATAAAGCTGAAGCGCCCTTCCAATTTCATATTGATGATACAGATGCCAGTTCATTCTTAGATCACTGGTGACGGCTTCCGTTAAAGAGGGTTGCGCATTCACAAAAAAATAGTCTTTGTATTCGAATTCGCCATCAATTTCGTCTTGATTGATGATGCCGCCATATTCATCGGCCTCGTGATTATTTCTTCTGAAATTTAACATGACCCGGTAGGAACTATCCGGAGTCTGGTAGGACGTGTAAATGTCGTAATACGTGCCCCGGACGTTGCGATCACCTTTTCCCGATCGTTGGATCTGCTTGTCTATGAGCAACGCCCGATAAGTGAATCCAAAATTCCACTGGGGTGTTATGTTGCGGCTGAACGTAACCCGGGTTACCGACCTGCCCTTTCCTCCCAGTGCTGCACGTATATTCGAATAGGGTGATTTTGTATCATAGTAGCGGATCACTTCATCATCCCAATAAAGGTTGTAAGCATTAAAGCCAGAGGTGACGCCAATAACATCGGGCACCTGATAATATATCGGTGTAATGGCAGTGGCTATATTTCCTAAATCCTGGTAGAGATTGTTATACCGCTGTACAAAGTTGTACCGGTGAAAATTTCGTATCGATGTATCGATTGGGTGATAGGTAATGCGATTAAAAAAAACATCTTTTTCAAAATAGTATTTCGAAGTTTTAGGGCCATATACCTGTTTTGTTGTGTCGTCGATGATCCTGGAGCCCCTTCTCGACGGTTCCTGATCCTGAGCCTGAACGATTGACACAGCGCCGCAAAGAAAGGAGACCATTATTACGTGCCGCAGAAAATTTACGGGCAAAATTGACCGAATAGCCTTGCTGCTGAAAGGTTTACTCATGTTTCTCGTTTTGTACACGCTTAACCAGATCTAGCACCATCTCATCAAAATCCTGTCCATTTTTTATAAAATCCACTTCGATGGGAATATAATAAAAAGGCTGACTGCCAATAAGCCCATAAAATAAAGGCACATGTAATTTCACCTTGTCTTTCTCAGTAGTTAGAAAACTCACGACTGGGTCATTCTCGGCCATAGCGATAAAAGATTCAACGTCCTTTAACTTATACTTATGGTGATCGTTGAATTTAAAATGTCTGACGAGCGTATAATTTTGCCTGACGTAAGCTTCCAAGGGTTCCGCATTTGCAATTCCGGAAATAAGGACAACGCGTCGCG
>JAICGJ010000268.1 GCA_025923195.1 Chryseolinea sp. | reverse complement strand
GCTGTATGTAAATCTGCTTTTGACGGCAGTTCAGCAAAGTGCTGTGTCTACTTATGTAGCACTGACGATGAGATCTGACTTCGTTGGTGAATGTTCCATATTTGCAGGCCTGACTGAACAAATAAACAATAGCAATTATCTGGTTCCGCAGATGACCCGCGAACAAAAGCGCAGCGTTATTGAAGGACCAATTGCCGTTGCAGGGGGAAAAATTTCACAGCGTCTTGTAAAGAGGCTGTTGAATGACGTTGGTAATACGCAGGATCAGCTACCCATATTTCAGCACGCCCTGATGCGAACCTGGGACTATTGGGTTCAAAACCACGAGCCAGGTGAACCCGTAGATATCCGGCATTACAATGCCATCGGAAGAATAAGTACAGCGTTGGCGCAGCACGCGAATGAGGCATTTGAGGAATTATCTTCACGCGACAAAGAGATCGCGGAAGTACTTTTCAAGAATATCACAGAGCGAAACCAGCTAAACCGTTTTATGCGAAGGCCATGCCGGCTGGGTCTTGTCGCAGAATTGTCGGAGGCGAGCGAGGCTGATGTTATTAACGTTATCGATCATTTCCGAAGACCAGGTCGTTCATTTTTGATGCCTGCGGCAAACGTTCCTCTCCATAGCGATTCGATGATTGAGCTTTCGCATGAAAGCTTGATGCGTATATGGACCAAGTTGGAGGGCTGGGTTAATGAAGAGTACGAGTCAGCGTCGATGTATAAGAGACTTTCGGAAGCCGCTGCGATGTACCAGATTGGCAAAACGGGTTTGTGGCGTCCGCCGGACCTGCAGCTCGCGCTAAACTGGCAGAAAAAACAAAAACCTACGCGGGAATGGGGTCAACGTTACGATGAAGCTTTTGAGCGGGCCATCGTGTTCCTCGATACAAGTCGCATCACTTACGATGCCGAACTAAAGAATCAGGAGATGATGCAGCGTCGCGTTTTGCGACGTACGCGCGCAACGGCTGTCATTCTTGGTATTGCGTTTATCGTTGCTATCATCTTTTTCGTCTTTGCTTATCTCCAGAAAATTCAAGCCGACCAGGAGAGACTTGCAGCGGAAGCCAGCAGGCAGGATGCCATTACACAAACAAAAATTGCTGAAGCCAATAAGCTGGAAGCCGAGCGGAAAACAATAGAAGCCGAGAACTTTAGCAAGCAGTTACAACTTTCAAACGACGAATTGAAGGAGGCTTATGTAAAGCTAACTTTTGAAAAGAATAGGGCGGAACTTGCTCTTTTGAAGGCGAAGGAAGAAGAAGCCAAGGCAATTGCTGCGGGTGAAAAAGAAAGAGCGGCTAAAGAGCTTGCCGAATTGAAATCGGAAGAGGCACAGCTGAACTATAGATTTGCTAACAAGCTTTATATGCTGGCCGTTGCGCAGAATCTTGCCACGAAGTCAGTCCAGGAAGATGATGACAATGATTTAAAAGGGCTGATGGCGATGCAGGGATATATCTACAACCGACGTCACGATGGCAAGACTTATGAACCTTATATTTATAATGGCTTGTACTCTGCCTTGAAGAAAATCAACGGAACGACCTACAATGCCATGAAGATTAATGGACCATCCAGAACGCATTTGCGCTCATTAGCGGTTTCCAATAAGAACGGATTTTATATTTCAGGTGCTGACGGCAGGGTCTATCAGGGGAACTTGGATAAACTTACAAATTCAGCAACTGACTATGCCACCGAATATCCATCGAAGGTAATCGCTTTGAGCAGGGATGAATCTTTCCTCATCAACGGAAGTGATTCGACCTTTATCCAGATTTATGACTTGAATGGAGGAGGTAGACAAACGGTTGTAAGAGGATTCAGCGGACCTACAAATGACATTGAATTCTTACCTGATAATTCCGGGTTCATAGTTTCAAGTGGAGGTAAGACATTGACCCTTGTTAATCCAAATACTGGAGACCTAACGGTTTTGGCCACACTTCCATACGAGTTGAAGTCAATCAGCATTAGTGCAGACGGAAAATTGTTGGCAGGTGCATCATGGTCGGGTCAGGTTGTGCTATTCGACCTTGATTCCAGATCGCTTTCGATCCCTGCTCAAGAATCTCCGAACCGCATTCTTTCCGTGAAATTCAGCCCTTCCGGACGATATTTAGCGTACGGGGTAGATGACATCACAAATAAGAGAGGACTCGTCAAATTATACGATTTTAACACAAAAGAAACGCGACAATTCTCAGGCCACCGCGCAGGTGTAAACGACGTCGCGTTCAGTCCGGATGAAAAGTTGCTTGCCAGCGCCGGTTCGGACAAAAGGCTTCAGCTCTATGTGTTGGAGAATCCGGAAGATCTGCCAGTAGTAATGGATAATAACAGTGGATTTATCTGGGATATTGAATTTGCCCAAGGCTCTGATTATCTCATCGCAGCTTGTAGCGAATCTGAAATCAGGATCTGGCCCACGAATCCTACATTATTAGCAGACCAAATCTGTCCCAAGTTGAATAGAAACATGACGCAGGAAGAATGGAAGAAATATGTCGGTTACGGCGAAGAAACGCCATATGAAAATACCTGCGTACGTCTCCTAATCGAGGACAACTGATGTATATTAAAAGAATTATAGTAGCCATAGCGTTAGTATTCTTTGGGGTTGTTTACTCCGATGCACAGAACGAGTGCGAGTTGACATTGACGAGAGCAACGGAGGAATTTAACGCGGGTCATCTATATGGCATCCCCGCGATGCTAAGCGATTGCTTGGCTAAGAATCAGAAAGATGACTGGCGGCAACGAGCCTATTTACTTTTGACAGAAACGTACCTGTTACTGGAAGATCCTATTGGTGCCGAGAAAAGCTACCTGGAAGTCTTAAGAGCCAATCCGGAATATGTTACAGATCCGCAACGGGATCCGATTGATCTGGTTTATTTAAGCAAGAAGTTTACAGCTACACCGTTGTTTGCTTTCTATGCTTTAATCGGTCCAAATACCTCGCCTATGCGGGTTATCCATGACGTGAGAATTGGTGGTGAACCGCAGACCACACAATCCTACAAACTCCGACTTGGGTGGCAGATTGGTGGAGGCGTGGACTACAACTATAGCGATAACATAACTTTCTCCGCTGGCTTCAACTATGTATTCACGGGCTTTCAGCACGTTACAACTGACTTATTTGGACCGAACAAGGATATCGTAGAATTTTTGGATCGACAGACCTGGGCATCAATTCCACTGACGATTAAGTATGGCGACAGTCAAGGCCGTATACGTCCGTATGTATTCGCCGGGTATTCGCTGAATCTGTTGCTAAGAGATCGAGGTATTCTGACTGTTGTGAACCGCGATTCAAGAGGCCAGAACGAAGATGGCAGTGAACAATTATCCTCTGCAGAAAATGAAACACCAAATCTTAACCTGAATGATCACCGCGAACGGCTTAATGCATCTTTTGTATTGGGAGGGGGCCTGCGGTACAAATACAAACTGAATTACCTCTTCGTCGATGTTCGATACTCTTTTGGTATAAAAAATATAACAAACATCAACAACCGGTTCGACAATTATTCGGAGGGCTTGCCATATCCTTATGTTGATGATGATTTCAGAATGGATAATCTTGCAATTTCCGTGGGGTATGTTCATCCCTTCTACAAACCAAGAAAGTTGAAAAAGGCAAAGACAAAATCCGTCTTCAGATTTATTAATAGACACCGGAATGCGACTGATAAGTCTTAATACGATCGCTTTAATTTTCATTTTGGTTAGCTGCGATACTGCGAGCAACGTTGAGCCTATCTTTAACGATTACTTCACAAAGTATTATGGTGAAGATGGAGAACAGACTGGGGTTGATCTTGTTCGTAATGCAGATGGCTCAATGGTATTACTTGGAAATTCATTTTCACAATCAGATCCAATCTCACCTTTCCTTGTAAAGACGGATGCTCTCGGAAATGTAATATGGCAACAGGAGTTCACCACGGCTGATGAAACTGCCGTAGATATTTCATTGATCAACGGAGGGGCTGCTCTTGCCGTGCTCACGAACGTACAAAGAACAACCTCAAATATTCGCCTGTACATCGTCAGCCAGGATGGCAGCCTGGTTGATAGCCTAACGTTGATCAATAGTAAAAACCAGATCGGAAAATCGGTTGCACAGTCCTCTGACAATGGATTTCTCATAACAGGATACAAAGCCCCAAATCCAGACAGAAACCCTGACTTACCTCCACCGGATCAGGCGGATATTCTTTTGTTGAAGGTTGACAATGCGATGAACGAAGTTAGTGACCTTTCGCCGGGAGGGGGTGAACATCTCGGATCTGGAACGAATGCCTTTGAAATTGAGATAAATAGCCTCATATATTATCTCGTTTTTGGATATTCTGACCGACCAAGAAAGGAAACGACAGATTATCAAATGTGCTTTCAATTAATAGCATCGAATACTGATGGGGTGCCTACCGGTCTGCACGAGTTTTCTGAAAATGAGCCTTTGGAAGAACAGGTTGCCTCCTCAACGTTAAAAATTCCACCAGCTCTGGGCGACGGATACCTCGTGGTGGGAACCACAACTTCCCCAAGTTCCAGTGATCTGTATCTTACCCGGTTCAGCAAACCGCTCAACCCCAATGGTGCGACAAAGTCGCTTGATAGAAAAATTCCGCTTGGAAAGAGAATTGAGGGAATAGCTGCGGCGAACGCATCGCCTGACGGATATTTCATTGTTGCGAACGAAGTAAGGGAAAACAACAAAAAGGACATTTTTTTGCTTCGCGTGGAACGCGATGGCACCGTTACCTGGACCACAACTTTTGGCTCGTTGGATGGTGAAGACATAGCAGGCGGTATCGAGGCTTTACCAGATGGAAGAATCGCGCTTGTAGGCACAATTCAGTTGGAAACACAAAGAAAGATGGCCTTGATCGTCACGAACGGGAATGGTGGATTTTCTGACTGATGTAATACGCGGGCCCTTTGAGGTTACTTTCCTACGCCTTTAAAAATTAAGTTTATCCGTTAAAGTTACCCTTCTCTGGATGTTAAGTTTTTTAAAGGCTGGACGCATTTTTTTCCTGTCCCTACTGGTTTTTTTAATCTCCAGTCTTCAGAACCTGTATGCACAATGCAGCTTCACCAACCTTAATTCTTCCTACTGTGTAGATGAATCAAGTTTCGTATTGACGGGTGGGACAAACTACTTTGGGCCCGGTGTAACAGGTAACTCATTTGATCCTGGTTCGGCAGGTGTCGGAATTCATCAATTGGTGACTACCAATGGTTTAGCATCATCGTACTCTATTGTATCTTCAGGAACCTTCAATCCCGAGCCGCCAGTCAGCCCGACTACAGTAACCTTGAATGACAACGACGAACAATTGGTCAACATTGGTTTTACTTTTAACTTCTTTGGTACAGACTATACCCAGCTGAGGATCGGCAGTAACGGGATTCTGGGTCTAGGAGCTGGGCCCACACTAACGTCAGTCAATGATAACCAGTCACTCTCTGATGCTACTAACCCAAATAATATAATCGCCCTGGCCTGGGACGACTTGACGCCGGATGTAAGTGGAACCATTCACTATTTTGTTGTAGGCACGGCACCCTTTCGAAAATTCATTGTCGATTATATTGCTGTCGATCGCACGACGGCTTTTGACGTAACGGTGCAGGCGCAACTTTATGAGACGACAAATATCATTGAAATACACACCACTAATGCGCCCTTCGCCACAAATGGTCAAGCTGCAACGCAAGGTATTGAAAGCCAAGACTTAGGATCGGGGGTAACGACATCGTATGGCCTGCCTGCAAGAAATAATGCTCAGTGGGATGCGACAAATGATTTCATTTCATTTGTACCGACCTGCTTGGATGTTCAAACTGTCACTATCAACGCCCTTCCATCCGACGCTTTAACGGTATCGCCAGCATCCACTTTTGTTTGTTCTGGCTCTGTTGTTCCTGTTACAATTATTTCGGCAACTTCTGGCACCTTGTACCAATTGCGAAATAGCACTACCGATGCGCCCCTCAGTGGATATTTTCTGGGTTCTGGAGGGAATCTGGTGATCAGCTCCAACCCGATTGCGGCAAATGTGACTATTAAGGTTTACGCTCGGCATGCGACCACACTTTGCGAAACCGACCTTACCAACCAGGTTGCTGTGACCGTGACACCTGCACCGACGCCGGCAGCGGCAGGGACCGATCAAAATGTTTGCGGCACAACAACTATACTGGCTGCTAACGTACCCATGGTGGGCTCTGGTGTCTGGAGCTTTGCGCCACTCGGAAATCCCGACGGCTTACCCTTGACGGCATTCTCCAATACGGCGTCGGCTACCAGCGACTTTTCAGGAACAGCTGGATTAACATACATTCTGAGGTGGACGATTTCTAACGGAAGTTGTAGCCCAAGCGTTGACGATGTTCAGGTACACTTTGACGCCAATCCATTACCTGTAGCGGATGCAGGCCCGGCCCAGACGTTATGTTCGACGTCGGCGACGCTGGCAGGGAATGCCCCTACGACAGGAACAGGAACCTGGACGGTGGTGAGCGGAGCGGGAGGAAGCTTTGTGAATGCCAACAGTCCGACGACGGTGTTCAATGGAGTATCAGGCACGACCTATGATTTACAGTGGACGATCAGCAATGGAGTCTGTACCAGTACCAGTGATAATGTATC
>JAICGJ010000267.1 GCA_025923195.1 Chryseolinea sp. | reverse complement strand
GCCTAATTTGCTTTTATTGAACTGAGATACCTCAGAAGTTGAGTCGTAGTTGTTGATGGATTTATTCACCACCACCAAGAGCGAATCAATTGAATTTTTAAAAACCCGTTCACTTCTATCAAAGTAAGTAATATGATAGGTAGTACCCATCGTTCTCCCTTCTACTTTGATGGGTTCTTCAACCTTGCTATTCCTGTACAACCAAACCGCTGCGACGGCGAGCAACAATGTTATAGAGTACAGAATGTTCTTGCTTCGATTGTCCATGCCTCGAAATGCGGCGCAAGATATACAAATTACAATAAATGCAACAATGTTGCGGAGCGGCGCCGTTATTCGTTATCCGTTAATAGTTAATAGTTAATAGGGGGCTAGCTGGGCGAAGAAGATTGATAAACTTTAATTCTGCGACGCTTTGACACAAAATTTTCACACCTTTACTGGCTGTGTTGATAATTGATGAGGGTTCGATTAAGGGGGGTAGGGTGTATTGGAATAAGGTGTAAGGTGTATGATTATAAGGTATAAGGATTTACCGATAACGATTAACGATTAACGATTAACGGATAACGGATAACGGATAACGGATACGGATAACAGCTACAAACAATGAGGGAAGATTACCTGAAAGGCGAGAGTGAATCATTGAACCGGGAGGAACGGGAACTTGAAAAGGCTCTCAGACCGCTATCATTTGAAGACTTTGCAGGTCAGCAAAAAATTGTCGATAACATAAAGATTTTTGTGTTAGCCGCTAAACAAAGAGGTGAATCATTGGATCACGTCCTTTTGCACGGGCCTCCAGGACTTGGTAAAACTACGCTATCACACATCATTGCCAACGAATTAGGAAGTAGTATTAAAATAACATCAGGGCCGGTTTTGGATAAGCCTAGCGACCTTGCAGGGTTGCTGACCAATCTCGAACCTCACGATGTACTTTTCATTGACGAGATCCACCGGCTTAATCCAATTGTTGAAGAGTATCTCTATTCTGCAATGGAGGATTTTCGGATTGATATCATGCTGGATTCAGGCCCTAATGCCCGTTCTGTTCAGATCGGTCTCAACCCTTTCACGCTTATCGGAGCAACTACACGCGCTGGCTTGCTCACATCGCCGCTGCGGGCACGCTTTGGGATCAATGCCCGACTGGAGTATTATGACTCTGCACTGCTGACAAGAATTGTCAAGCGTTCCGCCAACATTCTCCAAACATCAATTGAGGACGATGCTGCATTTGAAATTGCCAGGAGAAGCCGAGGAACACCTCGGATCGCAAATAATTTACTAAAAAGGACGAGGGATTTTGCCCAGATCAAAGGAAATGGAATTATAACAATGTCGATTGCACAACTAGCTCTCAAGGCACTTGACGTTGATCAAAACGGTCTGGACGAAATGGACAACAGAATACTATTGACTATCATAGAAAAATTTAAAGGCGGTCCAGTAGGGCTTGGTACCATCGCCACAGCAGTGGGCGAAGAAGCCGAAACCATCGAAGAAATGTATGAACCATTTCTTATCCAGGAAGGATATATCAAGAGAACGTCTCGCGGCAGAGAAGCTGCTGACCGGGCGTATAGGCATCTAAAAATCGCTCCTCCTTCTTCAAAACTGCCTGGGCTTTTCGACGCGATTTGAATGTGTTTACGTGTTTATGTGTTTAAGTGCCTACGTTGTGTTGCGTCCCCTCCTTCTGCGCAGGAGATCGGCGGGCAGGAACAAGAAACACCTAAACAATGTGTTTAAGTGTCTATGTGTTTAAGAGCTTACGTTGCGTTGCTTCCCTCTTATCTGCGCAGGAGATCGGCGGGCAGGAACATAAACACTTAAACACTTAAACACCTAAACACATTAACCCTTCTTCATTCCAAACAAAATGCGAGTCGGATTAAAAGGTCTGATCACAAGCAAATAAAAAGCGACGCAACTTATCAGCGTAAGCAGGCTCACGGTCCAGAATTTAGCTGCGATGCTCCAGGGTAGCTGGCAAACATAATATCCAATAAAAATGATTACCGTTTGATGAAGTATATAAAACGGATATAGCCCTTCATTAATTCTGGCAAGCCAAGGGTGCGGCATGTTTAGATAGTGCTGGCCGAAGGCAATAACCGTAATAACCGTAAACCAGCTGACGAATATGGCCGTGACATCAAACGCGGTTTCGATGGTATCAATACTCCAGGGCAATTCTATCAATTCACGCAGGTGAAAATAGAATATGTAAAATGGAATGAGCATGGCGATGGTGCTAACCAGCAGATGCTTCCGGTTTCGCCCGATGGATTCCCAAAGCAATGGATTTGAATAACAGATCATTCCAAAAAGAAAGAAACAAAGGTAAAAAGTGAAGTATGCCCAATCGTCAATCAGTGCATGGGTCTCTTCAGGAAAATATGGTCTTAAAATAATTTGAGTGATCAAAATCAATGCAGAGGGGCCAAACAGAATTCCTGCCGGCCGCGAAAGGATATTTCTAATTTTTTCTTTGAATAAAGTTGACGAGGGAGATCGCAGAAAGATCAATAGCGGAAGAGCTACAAGAGAGTAGACGAACAGATACATGATAAACCATAGATGGTGCCAGCTAAGGCTTCCTTTTGGATAAGGTTGAAACTCGAACACTGTCTTGTAAAAATCCCAGTAACCATCGAATTTGCCAATGTGCTCATAATAGATTTGCGGGGGTACAATCACGAACATTCCAAATACCAGTGGTATGAACAGACGCGAGAAACGTTCACGGGCAAACTGAGAAGGGGTACGTTTGCCCAGCGCCATATAAGTTCCTGCCCCCGAAATAAAAAGAAGCAACGGCATTCGCCAGAAATGCAGCCAGGTCATCCAGTAACGAAAGCTTTCACTCACCTCATAATTCTTGATGTGCCAGTTCCAGGGATTGAATAGCATGCCAGTGTGAAAAAACAGCAGGATTGCGATAGCGATAAAACGCAGCCAGTCTAGGTCATATCGCCTGCCTGGGCTGACTTCAGAAACGATGGATTGTGGAGTTGATATTGCAGAGTTCATTTTAATTTTTTTGATCCAAAGGTTCGCTCTACCGCGCGAATTTGACGGATCAGCCTATAAATTGGGCGTACGACATTATAAAAAAGCACGAATCCACGGATGGGTGCGTATGTTTTTAAGGTGTTTAGGTGTTTGGGTGCTTAAGTGTTTCTGTTGCCTGGCTCATGGTCCTCCGGCATAGAAGAGAAGCGGACAGGAACTTAAACACCTAAACACTTAAACACCTAAACACATGGCATATTCCCTTTAGATATTTTGTTTCTTCCTTGACCGGTATTCAGAAGGGGTAAACCCCGTTAGTTTCTTGAAAACGGTGTTGAACGATGACTTTGAGTTGTAGCCCACTTGCTCGGCTATTTCCTCCACTTTGATATGGGGTTGATCCACCAGTAATTTTTTAGCCTCCTCGACCCTGTATTGTGCCACCATTTCAAAAAAGCTTTTGCCCAGACCTTCGTTAATGGTCTGAGATAATGCGTGCACGGACGTGCCAAGTTGCTGCGCCAATTCCGGTAAGGAAAATTCCGTTTTCAAAAAGGGTCTTTTACCGATCATGAACTGATTTAGCCTTGCCAATAATTCCTGCTGACTTTCAGGTGTCATCGACGATTGTCTGTACTTCTGAGAATTTTCCAGGGAGGTTTGCTTAAAGAATCCAGAATGCTTAATTATTCTGAAACTCGTTAGATATATTGTTACCGTGATATAAGCTGCAAAAAGATGATCTCCCGTGTCCTGCTCATGAAATAATTTCACAATCAGAATTCCCAGCGCAGCGGACGCAACCTGCAATACTTCCCAGCGAAGAAACTTAAGGACGCTATTAGACGGCCTCCAAAAAGACTCTTTTTTTTTCTTAAATGCTTTGTAAATCTCAATAAGGCCCAGCAAACTATAGAGAAATAAGCTGATCAGTGTTATTTCTGTACAATGATCCGTTACCCAGAATAGTCTTGGATCATATTCGTAATTGTAGGGTCTGAATTCCCAATCAGGATGGTATGTACCTATCCACGCATTGTACTTGGCGTCGTCCGGCAGGACCAGAAACGGCAGCTCGAGAAAAAAATATAATACGGGAAATCCTAGATGGAGATAGTGACGCCAAGACAGCTTGCTCCTAGTAAGACTTAATACTAACAAATAAAAGCTTGGCCCAATGGCTATGCCAAATGCTTCGGAGAAATCAACGAGAAAAAGGCAGTTAATTATGTAGCCTGTGTATAGCAGAAAAATTTCGGTAATGGCAGCTACGATGCTGAGCAGCATGAGGCCGTGAAACAGGTTGGACTTGACTTTCCTGTTTTCAGGAGACAAAAAGAAAATCAAAAGGAATATACCCTGGACGATGCCCAGGAAAATAAAAACTGCAAATAAGTCAATACGGTAAGGCATCCAGAATTTATTTTAACACGAAGGACAAAAAGATAGAAGAAATTCAGAAATGGGACATGTCTAGTAATTAATTTCTTTCGTTTCCGTTTTAAAACCGGTTCGCCTGGGCGCTTCGGGATTCTTTTGCAAATTCCGGGAGCGAAAAGTAAAACGTGGTTCCCTTGCCTTCTGCAGATTCGAACCAGATGGTACCTCCATTCTTTTCCACAAACTCCTTACACAGGAGCAAGCCAAGACCTGTGCCCTTTTCCTGTTTTGTGCCTTGAGTTGCAACGCTCGAAATAGTGAACAACTTGCCTCTATTCTTTTCGGGGATACCGACACCGCTGTCGGCTACTGACACAATGATCTTATTATCGACGCGATAGGCGTTGAGCGATATGGTGCCATTGGGCTTTGTGAATTTGATCGCGTTAGTTAACAAATTTCGAAAGACAGAACGCACCATGTTCAGATCGGCGTAACTATCCAGTGTCCCCTGAAAATGGTTATTGATCAAGATATTTTTTCTCGCGGCTTCAGGTTCCAGGAGCTTAACGGATTCGTCTGCCAACTTTGACAGATCAAGTCGGTCCGGTTCAAATGTTTCTCCGCGCATTTGCAGTTTCGCCCACTGCAACAGATTGTCGATGAATTCAGTAGTGTGAGTAAGTCTGGCTTCAAGGTCTTCGGATACCTTCTGAAATTCCTCTGCTGACAGCGAACCACTTTTAACTAGGTTAAGCGCAAGGTGAAGTGACCCTAATGGCCCGCGGATATCGTGCGACACGACTGACAGCAGTTTGTCTTTAACGCGATTAACTTCCTCCAACTCCAGATTTTGCTGCTGGATCTCTACCGTTCTTAATCTTACTTCCTCTTCGAGAAGTGCTTTCTCCTTTTGTTGACGGTCCAATTCCGCCTCTTTAGCTTTTTGGTTCTCCTTTTCCAGAGTACTCCAACGGTCGCCTAGTGCAAAGGAGATAAATAGCATCTGCAGGATACAACCTGCCATGAGGCCCATGTAATTTGTACTTAAATAACCTGGCATTAATCCCACACTGCTTATGGTGAAAACTCCGGCCGCTACAAGCAGGGTAAACCAGGCAATCAGGTAATATCTGGCCGGTTTGTAATTGCGGTAAAAGCAGTATCCCGCACACGTGAGCGCCAACAAGCAGTGAAAAAATATGATGTAGTTGTGATATAAGTAGGATATTCTCCGGAAAAAGATCGTCATCAACAGAGCAACTCCCAAGTCCAGCAGCATATTGCCAACCAGCAAATTATCCAGCAGCTTACTGAAATGCCTGACGTTTAAGAATGCACGCGTCAGCAGTGTGGAACAAACAACGAAGATCGGCCCCGTGATCATTGCTAATATATCGTTAAATCCAGGATGCCTGGGATACAGGTATAAGAAAGAATACCCCTGAAAAAATGAGACAACATTGACCATGGTGAGGAGGGTGAGCACGTAATAGAATGTTATTCTATCTTTAACAGATAAGAATAGAAACAATTGATACATGATCATAAGCAACATTGCCCCATAAAACAGTCCGTTCATTAACTGGATCTTATAAGACGTCTTCAGAAATGCATCGCGGTGCCAGAACGTCAAAGGAACCTGAACCGATGAAATGGTATGAACTCTTACGAAAACCGATTTGGAGTGACCTGATAAAATATTGAATGAAAATATTGGATGACGATGGGGAAGATCCCGGTCAGCGATTGGAAAATGATCTCCCGATACCTTATGGATAAGCATATCGTCGGATCCGCTCACATAAATATCAATCCGATCCAACGGCGAGTACGCGACTTCCAATAGCCATTCAGTGGCCTGAGATTCATTCGTTATGTCTAGTTTAAACCAATGCGCTGAACGGTCAAACCCAATATTTGGCGAATATTTTGAACTTGGAGGTTGAAACGACATAGTTCTTACATCGTTGAACGTAAGAGCTCGTGATGTATCACGCAAATAACTGAGCTGTCCGTTCACGTCAATTTTGCCACCATCAGTCAGATGTATTTGTTGCTGGGCGTTGGCAGGTAGGCAACCCGTTATGAGTAGAATAAACAGGATGATCATCCTATTTGTCATAGCATAAATTAAGAATGTTGAGATGAGGCAAATTCCTTCGCAAAATACGTCAAGATAATGTCCGCGCCCGCCCGTTTAATGCTCAGTAAGATTTCATTCATTACACGATTTCCATCCAGCCAACCTTTTTGCGCCGCAGCTTTTACCATAGAGTACTCCCCGCTCACATT
>JAICGJ010000266.1 GCA_025923195.1 Chryseolinea sp. | reverse complement strand
TGCAATCTTATAACCTCCTTACCTTCAAGTCTAATTCAGGACACTTGAAATTTACTTCAGACAATTTAATCCCTAACGTTATGCAACATGATGAAATCACCCGTAAAATAATCGGGTGTGCTATGAAAGTTCATAATACACTAGTCAACGGGTTTCAGGAAGTAATTTATCAAGGGCATTAGCCATTGAAATGAAAAAACAAATGCTGCGCTTTGATAGGAAATGGAAATGGAGATCTTTTTTGACGGCTTAAGCATTGGCACGCGACGGGTTCACTTTTTTGTCGAAGGGAAGATCATGGTAGAATTGAAGGCAGTGATCAAATTGGAAGATGTTCACTTGGCTCAAACTATGAATTATTGTCAAGCATATCATTTGCCTATTGGTTTGCTCGTGAATTTTGGAGCGAAAAGTTTAGAGTTCAAAAGGGTATATAATGTGAATCATCCGGAAAACATTACTAAGATTCACAGGATTAAAGGATGAAAGGATCAATAATTGATCACCTAATTTATTGCACTAAGAAAACCTAATTGGGTTCCTAGGATTTTGAGGATGAAAAGGATTAATAAATTATTCCTAATTTATCGCAGTAACTAAATCCTGACATCCTCCTAATCTTAAAAATCCCAATAAATGAATAGTATAAAAATCACAATCCTGTTATTCCTAATCTCGGTCGTATCGTTCGGCCAGTCCACCACGCTTCCGCGAAGCACGCCTGAAGCAGAAGGCGTTTCGTCAGAACACATCATTAAGTTTCTGGATGCTGTAGCCAACAGTAAACACGAGTTTCATAGCATTATGATCCTGAGACATGGAAAAGTAGTTGCTGAAGGTTGGTGGAATCCGTACCGGCCCGATCTAAAGCATACATTGTATTCCCTCAGTAAAAGTTTTACGGCCACTGCCATTGGTTTTGCCGTTTCAGAAAAAAAACTTTCTATCGATGATAAAGTCGTTTCTTTTTTTCCAGATGAGACTCCTTCATCCATCAGCCCAAAACTCGAAGTATTGCAGGTTAAACATCTGCTGGGCATGAGTGTCGGACAAGAACCTGACCCGACAGGTAAGGTTGCGGTCAGGGACAACTGGGCTAGGGCATTTTTCAGTATTCCTCTGATTCATGAACCCGGGACGAAGTTTCTCTACAACTCAGCGGGCACCTATATGCTCAGCGCCATCGTTCAAAAAGTTACGGGAGAAAAAACCGTGGACTATTTACGACCTAGATTATTTCAACCGCTGGGGATAGTAGGTGAAGACTGGGAGGTTGATGGACAAGGTATCAACACAGGAGGTTGGGGACTGCGATTAAAAACAGAAGACATTGCCAAGTTCGGACAGTTGTTTCTCCAGAAAGGCATTTGGAATGGCAAGCAAATTTTACCATCGGCTTGGATAGAGGAAGCCTCGACCATGAAGATTATGCAAGAGCCTGATGCTCCCCAGACTAAAAAAGATTCCAGCGACTGGCTGCAGGGGTACGGCTATCAAATGTGGCGTAGCCGCAATAATTCATATCGGGGAGATGGTGCTTTCGGACAATATATGCTTGTGCTACCGGAGAAAGATGCGGTCATTGCTATCACCTCAGAGACCTCCAGCATGCAAGAAGAATTAGACCTGGTTTGGAAACATCTCTTGCCTGCTTTTCAGGACAAAAAGTTACCAGCCAACAGAAAAGTAAATAAGAAATTGAAGGCTCGCTTGGCTGCACTCGCTTTGCCCGCGGCCCCTAATAAGGGAAATGCAGCCCTTGAGACCAGTATCTCGAAAAAAACATTTGCTGTAGTGAGCAGCGACAGAAAGCTAAAAAGTTTCAGTCTTGATTTCAGAGAGGGCGTATGCCGCCTAACATTAAACACGGACTCAGCTGTTCACGCGTTTGACTTTGGCTCTGGCAAGTGGGTGAGGGGAGAGACCACTAAATTTGGTCCCTATCTGGTAGCACGAGCCCGCGCAAATCGCACCGGCCTGACACCGTTCAAAACGGAAGCAAGCTACCGCTGGGCTGACGAAAAAAGTCTTGAGTTGACGTTGCGCTATATTGAAAGTCCGCATACAGAGATTATCACATGTAGCTTCGAAGAGCCATACGCAACAATAGATTTTGGAAACTCTTTTAGCAAAACCAATAGGGTCTTTAAAGCAATTCCGGAAAATGTACGACCGAATGCACCGAAATTAATTGTGCGCGGTGACGACATGGGTTTCTCGCACTCCGCCAATCAAGCCCTTATCAAATCGTACAGCCAGGGAATCCAAACTTCCATAGAGGTGATCGTGCCTTCGCCCTGGTTTCCCGAGGCCGTCACCATGCTCCAGCAGAATCCCCGGACTGATGTAGGCTTGCACTTTGCCATTACCAGCGAGTGGGACAATGTGAAGTGGCGGCCAGTGTCGGACTGTCCGAGTTTGAAAAATGCAGATGGCTATTTTTATCCCATGATTTACAAGAACAAAAATTATCCTGGCCAAGCTGTCATGGACCATACTTACAACATTGAGGATATAGAAAGGGAGTTGAGAGCACAGATTGTATTGGCTACAAAGTATATTCCAAGATTAAGTCATGTATCAGGACATATGAATAGCACTGCATTCACACCGGAAGTAAAAGCGATGGCAGAAAGGGTGGCAAAAGAATACAACCTTCCCATGGTGGATGTTGGCCCGAACAGCAATATTTCGGTTAGCTATATCGGATTTGATTTCAAGGGCAAGACAACCGAAGAGCGGATCGACGGCTTCATAGCGATGCTTGACAAGTTAGAAGATGGCAAGACCTACGTATATGTTGAGCACCCCGGTTTAAATACCGAAGAACTAAAGGCAATCTATCACATTGGATATGAGGATGTAGCCGAAGGCCGGCAAGCCGTAACCAACATCTTCACCAGCGAAAAAGTGAAAGAAGCTGTTATCAGAAAAGGCGTGCAGCTGGTGAGCTATAAGGATGTTTTGAAATAACAAATTTCCTGCTGGAGTAATGTGGATAAAAAACACAGAATCATTTTTAACTCTACTCCGCGTTACTCCCACAAATCGCCTAGCGCCTCTTGCAAATAGTAAACAAGCTTCCCGCCGTTGTCGCCGTTTGTAAGGGCAACGAAACCTGACTTTTTATTGAGTGAAGCCATGGTTAAGGAACGAAAACCAGATTGCCCTCCGGAGTGAACGATCAGATTCCCAGTTGGCCTTTCCTGAATACCCCATCCTAAACTCCACGAAGTGCATTCGTCGATCCGCTGATCATTTGACAATTTTACTTGAGGGCGAAACATCTCGGAGAGGCTAGCTGCACTGAGGTGGTAAGGATCGTTCTCCTTTGCTGCAAAGAGCTCAATCAGGAATTTTGAATAGTCTTTCGCGGTCGTCAGTAAACCCCCCGCAGCGGCATACCGCGCCATATCAGTTGCGTTCTGATGATTCTTCTGAAACATCTTTTCGTCAACGTCGTGCGCGGCAGCATTGTTTTTGCCAAGTTGTTCTGTCCAGAGGTAGCTGCTTGACTCCATCCCGAAAGGCGCCAAGATATTTGCCTTCATGTAGTCAGCGATGTCCGTGGCGCACACCTTAACACCATTTTCGTACGATCCGCAAGGTTCGCTAAAAGTCCTTCCTGCAAGACGTGTTACGACAGTTTGCAGCAGATAATATCCTTCGCCCGAATAAGAGAAATTAGTTCCGGGATCAAAGTAAAAGGTCATCGGCTCGCCTGGGCTTCGCCAATTGGGTAGTCCGGTTTTGTGTGAGAGTACCTGACGTACAGTGATGGTGAGCAGGCGCGGATCGCCATTGGCAAAAAGTTCTGGATAATATTGGCTCAACGGTGTATCGAGGTTTAGTACTTTTTTCTCACAAAGTTGCATCACGGCATAGGCAAACACAGTTTTGCTAACGGAAGCGGCCTCAAACGTGGTATTGATATCGACAGGTGTGCCGGTAGTTGTGTCTTTCACGCCGAATGCTTTGTTCCATGTCATCTTGCCATTTCTTACAATGGCAAGAGAAAGACCAGGCGTCTTGGTTTCTTTTAATAACTTCGGAATGAGAATATCAAGATCAACCTCCTTGCCGGAGCTGTGGAAGCCAGTCGATCGCGAACAGAATATATTCAACCCGAGCGAAGAGACAAGTGCTGACCTTGTGAGCAGGAGGAAGTCATGGCGGTCCATAGTGCAAAGTACGAATTTCGATTGTAGATTCTTAGCCGCGCCGCCGGCCAGAGCGGCCTGCCGCAGGATTTTAGATTGACGATTGGGCGCTCCGATTTAGGGATGGAAATGCGGTTCACCCCGCGCGGCGGGGCAAAAGCAAAACGCAAAAGAAGCGGCACCATTTATCTGCGCTCTTTGCGAGATTACTTTGCGACTTTGCGTGAAATGTAAATTGTCATCGTAAGAAAAATGAGCAAGAAATTCGTTTTCATAAAAAGTATGAACCAATAACTTTCGGCTGTTAGTCTCAAATCCCGTAACGATGTTCCAGGAATATATTGAAATACGCAGTGCGAGAGAAAACAACCTTAAGAATGTTTCACTCAGCATTCCCAAACGCAAGATCACCATCTTTACAGGTATATCAGGCTCGGGAAAATCCTCGATCGTATTTGACACTATTGCTACTGAAGCACAACGGCTTTTGAATGAAAACTTCAGTATGTTCGTCAGGAATTTTCTTCCACGTTTTCCGCAGCCCGATGCAGACGCTATTGAAAATCTCAGCATGGCAGTAGTCGTGGACCAGAAACGTCTTGGAGGAGGCTCGCATTCCACCGTGGGTACGATCACGGACATATTTACGGTCCTTCGTTTGCTTTTCTCCCGTGCCGGTAAACCACACATTGGAAATTACAATCTCTTTTCCTTCAACGACCCGCAAGGCACGTGCCCCGAATGCAAGGGCATCGGACGCAAGGTTGGTCTTGATCTAGACAAGGCATTCGACAAATCGAAGTCACTCAACGAAGGGGCTATTTTGCTTCCGGACTATACCGTCGACAGCTGGTACTGGAACATCTGCACCCAGTCGGGTCTGTTTGACAACAAGAAGAAACTTTCAAAGTATAGCAAAAACGAAATGGATCTCCTCCTGTATAGCGAACCCTATAAAGTCAAATCAAAGGTTGCAGGCAAGATCATCAACTTCACTTTCGAAGGCATTGCCACAAAATTCGATCACAAGTACGTTGTGCGGGATGTCAAGACAATGTCAGAGCGGACACAAAGGGCCGTGGAACCGTTTATTTCGGAGGGCCCTTGTTCAGTATGCAAAGGCGCCAGGCTAAGTCAGCAAGCGCTTAAATGTAAAATTAATGACTATAACATCGCCGAACTTGCCGCCTTGGAAGTAAGTGAACTGATCGAAGTTATCAAAGGTATAAAAGATCCAGTAGCCTTACCGATAGCGAAAACATTAATACAACGTTTGCAATATCTTATAGATATCGGGTTGGAGTATTTGAGTCTCAACAGGGAAACCAGTACTTTGTCCGGAGGTGAATCACAGCGCATCAAAATGGTGAAGCATCTCAGCGGCAGCCTAGTGGATGTGATGTACATCTTTGATGAACCGAGTGTTGGACTCCATCCGCGCGACGTCCATCGTCTCAATGAACTTCTTGTGAAACTTAGAGACAAAGGAAACACGGTTCTGGTTGTAGAACATGATCCCGATGTTATTAGGGTGGCAGATTACATCGTTGATGTCGGGCCGCTGGCGGGCAGCGCCGGGGGAACAATCGTTTATCACGGCGACTTTCCGGGCCTTCTTCGAGCGGATACCCTTACCGGTAAGTTCATGAAACAATCGATGCCCCTACGTGAAAGTTTCCGGAGGGCGAACGGTGAGCTAAGTATCTCAATGGCGAGCTTAAACAACTTGCAAAATGTAAGTGTGAAGATTCCCTCAGGCGTGTTGACCGTCGTTACGGGTGTAGCAGGTTCGGGGAAAAGCTCCTTGATCAACCACGTTTTTCTTCAACAGCATCCGGAGGCTATCGCCATAGATCAATCAGCGGTGGGCACATCATCGCGATCTAATCCTGCTACTTATACTGGCATCATGGATGACGTACGGAAGACCTTTGCAAACGCCAACGCCGTAAGTCCTTCGCTTTTTAGTTTCAATTCAACAGGAGCGTGCCAAAACTGTCAGGGACTGGGTGTTATATATACTAACCTGGCCTTCCTAGATGAAGTCAAAACTCCCTGCGAGGCATGTGGCGGCAAACGTTTCAAAGATGACGTGCTTAAATACAAGTTTCAGGATAAATCTATCAGCGATGTTCTTGAAATGTCTGTGCAACAAGCGCTGGAGTTCTTCAACGTCAAAGAAATTAAATCAAAGCTGCAGGCAATGAGCGACGTGGGTCTACACTACCTGACACTTGGGCAGCCACTCAGCACTTTGTCGGGCGGTGAGTGCCAGCGAATCAAACTGGCAAGTGAGCTCCATAAGAAGGGGATTATATATGTGATGGATGAACCCACGACAGGCCTGCATATGTCGGATATTGGTCACCTTTTAGAGATCATGAACCGCCTTGTCGATACCGGTAATACTGTTATCGTCATTGAACACAACCTGGATGTAATTAAGCATGCTGACTGGATCATTGACATGGGTCCGGAGGGAGGAAACAAAGGAGGAAAGGTAATTTTTGAAGGAACCCCCAAGCAGTTGCTCCGCGCGAAGAACTCTCTTACTGGACAGTATTTACGGAACAGTCTTGAAAGGTAATAGTTATCCGTTAATAGTTTTAATTGTTAATAGTTAATAGTTATCCGTTAATAGTTAATAGTTATCCGTTAATAGTTAATAGTTAATAGTTATCCGTTAATAGTGGGCATGGGTGTGGGTGTGCTGCTCGATTAGAACTCGAATGGTTTATTCGTTCTGTG
>JAICGJ010000265.1 GCA_025923195.1 Chryseolinea sp. | reverse complement strand
TTTTTATGTGGTATTGACATGGGACTAACGGAATACAAAAAGAAGAGGTCTTTCAGCAAGACGCCTGAACCTACCGGTGGCGAGGCCGCTGGCGAACATTTACAATTTGTCGTTCAAAAACACGACGCTACACAACTTCATTATGATTTCCGACTCGAACTGAAAGGGGTCTTGAAAAGCTGGGCTGTACCTAAGGGGCCCTCCATGAATCCTGCGGAAAAGCGTCTTGCGATGCTGGTGGAAGACCACCCTTTCGATTATAAAAATTTTGAGGGGATCATTCCTCCGGGAAATTATGGCGCAGGAACCGTTATTATTTGGGACGAAGGTACATATGAGCCCATCGAGGAGGTTGGAAAAAAGGCGTCACAGGAGAAGCACCTGCTCAAGGCTTTCAATGGAGGATCAATGAAGATTCGACTGAATGGACAAAAACTTAAGGGTGAGTTTGCGCTGGTTAGAACCCGGGGGCGGGGAGAAAATTCCTGGTTGTTGATCAAACACCGCGACAAATTTGCAACTGAAAATGACATCAGGGAAAAGGATAGATCGGTTCGATCGCGAAAAAGCATCGAGGGTATGGCCAAGGATAAAAAAGCCAAGCTGTGGAAAAGCAATCGCACTTCTGGCAGATCCAGCAAGTCGACTGCCGGACCGGGCAAAAAAGGAAATTCTCAAAGGAAGCTTAAAACAAAGCCATCCAAAGACGATGTGGATGATGCTAAGGACGCACTGAAATCTGTGATCGAGAAAGTAAAATCCGAGATTCCTCAGGATGTAAAGCCCATGCTTGCTACGTTAGTCGACAAGCCATTTGATTCTGAAGGATGGTCGTACGAAGTAAAATGGGATGGCTTTCGAACAATAAGTTATCTTCAGCATGGAGTTGTGGACTTAAGGTCACGGAATAATAAGGATTTTAATAAAAAATTTTATCCGATTTATGATGCGTTGAAAGCGTGGGGAATCGATGCTGTTTTAGATGGCGAAATCACGGTCCTGAACGCAGCGGGCGCCCCTGATTTTAACGCGTTGCAAGTATGGAGGAGTGAAGCCGACGGCGAACTTGTCTATTATATTTTTGATATTTTGTGGTTGGATGGCTATGATCTCACAGGTGCTCCCTTGCAGGAACGGAGGTCTGTTCTTAAACAAATAATCCCAAGCGGCGGTATTTTAAGGCTAAGCGAAAATTTTGATATATCAGGAACAGAATTTTTTCGGCTTGCGGATAAAATGGGACTCGAGGGCATAATAGCCAAGAAAAATGATAGCACGTACACTCCTAGTATACGTTCTAAAAATTGGCTGAAAATCAAAACCGTGAAACATCAGGAGGCCATAATTTGTGGATACACTAAAAATGAAAAGACTTTAAAAAAATTCAGCGCTTTATTGCTGGGTGTTTATGACAATAAGGAGCTGACTTTTATCGGTCCGGTGGGTACTGGATTTACTTCAAGCATGCAAACGGATCTGCTTAATAAATTGAAACCACTGGAGACAAGCAAATGCCCATTTAAGGAAATTCCGGACTACAATAAGCCCTCGCGCTTCCGGCCGGATCCGCCCAAAGCAGAAGTTACGTGGGTAAAGCCAGTCCTTGTTGCGGAAATCACGTACCGCGCCGCCACTAACGATGGATCTATGCGACATCCTTCCTTTAAGGGCTTGCGTGAAGATAAGTCGGCGAAGGAAGTTACGCGCGAAAATCCTATATCTGCTGATGCAATTGTTCCTACGATAAATAAGATAGAGTCTCAAAAAATACTCAGTGCGCCTCGAAATTCAGACCGCAAGACTTTGTTAAATCCCTCGGAAGAAACTCAGGTCCGGAATGTAGGTGGTCACGAACTAAAATTTACAAACCTCAGCAAGATTTTCTGGCCAGAAGAGAACACCACAAAGAGAGACATGCTCAATTACTATTACCAGGTAGTTCCCTATATGCTTCCCTATATGATGGACAGGCCGCAAACGCTGAATAGATTTCCCAACGGCATCTATGGCGCAAGTTTCTATCAAAAGGATGTAACAGGTAAGGTACCTTCCTGGATCAGTACCTATGAATACTATAGCGAAGGGGATGAGCGAAAGAAAAATTTCTTGGTCTGCACCAATGAGGCCAGCCTCCTCTACATTGCCTCTCTGGGATGTATTGAAATGAATCCATGGAGCAGCCGGATACAAGCTCCCGATAACCCCGATTGGTGTATCATTGATCTGGATCCCGACGAGAAAAATACCTTTGATCAGGTTATTGAAGCAGCACTCGTCAGTCATGAGGTGCTTACGGCAATTGGAGTCTCTTCATACTGCAAAAGTTCGGGGTCTACCGGCATGCACCTATATATTCCGTTGGGAGCAAAATATACATATGAGGATTCTAAAGAATTTGCGCGTGCTGTCGTTACGAAGATTCAATCCGAGATTCCAACCTTCACTTCAATAGAAAGGAAAATATCTGATAGGAAGGGAAAAATGTACTTGGATTTCCTTCAGAATCGGCCTCAGGCGACTGTAGCGGCTCCGTATTCGTTGCGCCCTAAACCTGGCGCTTCGGTTTCGATGCCCCTGGCATGGGGAGAAATTAAAAAAGGATTAAAGATTAGTGATTTTAATATTCGTAATGCGATTCCTAGATTACGGGAAAAGGGTGACCTGTTCAAAGGCGTACTGGGTGAGGGAATCGATATCGATAAAGCATTGAAAAAACTCCGATCGCTCTGACCGATACACGTGTGGCCTATCCGTATCGCACATGGGAAAATAATTCTACAATTTTCCCGAAACCCGTGTTTTAAAAACCCCCCAGGGATTCAATTTATTGTAGGGCATATGGATTGCATTCGTCGCAATTAACAAGCCCTCGCGCATATGATCATTGCATACCGCTCACTCCTTATACTGTTTGGAGGAACTCTTTTGGCGATTTCGATATGGAGCGGCATTCAAGTACATACTTTATCTGCGGAGCGAGCTGAGATCAAGACTGACTATAGTGTATTGAACAATATAACCTATGGGCTATTGTCCGTGAATTCCTGGCGGGATCACATTGTAAAAGTGGTCACTAATCGCATCGATGACTTTGAATTCACTCCCGAACAGGATAAAGCTTTGAAATACGAGGTTGCTCAGGTATTACATGCTGTCATAAATAAGGCTGATAGTCTCGTTGATAAAAAACAAAAATCGCTTGGAGGCAAATTGAAAAAATTTGCAGTCAAAACATTAGTGAACGAAGATAAGGTTCGCGCCCAAGTTCCCGAATTCGCTGAGACGATTGTCAACGAACTAAAGAAACCTAAGAACAAGGAGAAGATTAAATTCATTGCGCGAAGCAAGCTCGAAGAATTTGGTAGCCTAACCTATGACAGCACCAATGATATTAGCCGGAGTGAGAGCCTTTTAGCGAAATATGACGCCGCCGATGTAAAAACCTTCAATAGCAATACAACGCACTTGCTGGATAACCTGCAACAGCGAACCTACTTCTTTACCTATATAATCTTGGGTATCTTGGTACTTTTCCTTGTGATGTGGGGCATATTAAGAAATAAAAAAGCACTGCATACCCCGCTTTTTGCGATATCAGTATTGTTAACGTTTGTAGTATTATTTGTAGGTCTGACGTCTCCGATGATCGAGATCGATGCGCGTATCAAAGAAATGAGTTTCCTATTGATTGGAGAGCGGATCTCATTTCACGATCAGGTTATATTTTTTCAGAGCAAGAGTATAGTTGACGTCGTGCGGATTCTTATCGAAACCGGAAAGTATGATTCAGCCTTTGTTGGCATTCTTATTCTTATGTTTAGTATTGTTTTTCCTATTGGAAAATTGCTGGCAACTAAATTTTACCTCTTGTGCAACGAAAAGTGGAGAAACAATAAGGTAGTTCAGTTTTTTGCATTTAAGTCAGGTAAGTGGAGCATGGCCGATGTAAATGTTGTGGCAATTTTTATGGCCTACATTGGGTTTAAAGGAATTCTTGACAGTCAGCTTTCAAACCTTAACCTAAAGACTGAATCGCTTGCGAGTATCTCTACCAATGAAACAACGCTGCAGCCTGGATTTATTCTCTTTGTCGCGTTTGTATTGTTCGGCCTCATACTCTCTGTAATACTTAAGAGAATTACTGTACTGGAGACTCGAAGGGCGACTGACACCAAAAAGCTTATACCTCAAAGTTATAAACCCAAACTTGCTTAGCAGTCTGAGTAATAATGTGCTTGTTTACTCCGCTGAGCCTGATTTTTTGCCAGCTTTTGTTGGGCTGTGCTTTTTTTTAGATATTTTCAGCGGAACAAACCAAACCACCTTCAACCATGAAACGACTCGTAAAGATCGTACTCTATGTATTTTTGTGCCTGATTGTTTTAGCAGTTGTTGTCGTCGGCGCTCTGGTAGGGTATGCAAAGCTAGCCCTACCTGACGTTGGAGAAGCTGAGGATATCACCATAGAGCGAACAGCTGAACGACTAGAACGGGGAAAGTATTTGGCTCACTCCGTAACGCTCTGCATGGATTGCCATGCAATCAGAGACTGGTCGAAATTTTCAGGACCGCCTACCCCCGGCACGCTGGGTCAGGGTGGAGATCGTTTTGATCAGAATGCCGGTCTGCCCGGCGTTTTTTATGCGAAGAATATTACACCATTTGGTATTCAAAGATATACCGACGGAGAATTGCTCCGGGTTATTACGGCTGGTGTTACGAAAGAAGGCAGGCCGATGTTCCCGTTAATGCCTTACCTCAACTATGGGAGAATGGATCGCGAGGATATCTATGCTATTATTGCTTACATCCGAAGTCTGAAGCCGTTAGAAAGCACAATACCGGAGTCCGTGGCAGACTTCCCAATGAGTATCATCATAAACACCATTCCCCAAAAAGCAGAATTTCAAACCAAGCCTGACACAACTGATCAGCTGGCGTACGGCGCTTATCTTGCAAATGCATCAGGCTGTGTTGAATGTCATACTCAAGTAAATCAAGGCCGGATTATCAAGGAGCTTTCTTTTGGCGGCGGACGCAGTTTTCAATTGCCAGATGGTACCGGAGCAGTCGTTACTTCCTCGAACATAACTCCTGACAATGAGACCGGAATAGGCAAATGGAGCCGTGAGGAGTTTCTTGCACGATTTAAGCAATATGCTGACTCAAGCTATGTTCCGCCTACCGTGAAGCCAGGCGAGTTTAATAGCATAATGCCTTGGATCATGTATGCTCATATGAAGACAAGTGACCTTTCTGCTATATATACTTATCTGAAATCGGTAAAACCTATTTCTAACAGTGTGGTTAAATTTACTCCGCCAGCATCTGGTGCTACCGCATCAGCTGAGTAGTTCTAACAAGTCGGGATTGGAAAACAAAATTGGATATGAAGGCATTTGTAATTGTCGATGTTGAAATCATAGATCCGTTATTATACGAATCATATAAGAAGCTGACGCCAGCCTCACTCGAGCCTTTTGAGGGCAAATTTGTAGTCAGAGGTGGCGCATGTGAAACGCTTGAGGGAGGTTGGCAGCCAGGAAGGATAGTTGTGCTGGAATTTCCAACGAAAGAGAAGGCAAAGGAGTGGTGGTCGTCTGCTATATATGCGCCTGCAAAAATAATCCGGCAATCTGCGTCACATACAGAAATGATACTTGTGGAGGGCGTGGACTAAAGTCTGCCATCCATCAGTGCTCTCTTTGGCTTTCAGTACTTTTTCAAAAGGTCAAGAAGCTTGCGATCTAATTTTTGACCATACCAGTCTTCGTATGCTACATCTGCCCGTCTTGAATTTATTACTCCGAAGTCTCCGACGAATTCCCAAAGGGCAAATCCGATCTTATTTTCATGCAAAATGTTAAGTAGGTCGTTAAACCAGGCGAGAAAGACATCGTGCGGTGTTTTATTCCAGCATCCGCACTCACCGCAGTGAACCCCCACGCCTTGATCCTTTAAAGCGATCCAGGGCTTGTAATATTCTTCAAGCATTGTCCGACTTAGATATTTGTCACCGACTTGCCCGGGCCATTTCGGTTCAGGCAAGTTCTCAGGATCTTTGTTTGCCCAGGGAGCCTTATAATGTGAAATGATTCCAGGGGTATATCCTCGGCAACTCTGTGCTATGTCCAAATCAACAAGTTCAGGAATTACCGTATTGCCAACGTCGTTTCCATCAGCAATGATGAGATGCTTCTTGTTTTCTTTCCGGATTGCATCGGCTGCTGCCTTTGCAATCTTTCGGTAAACGTCTCCGGGTACTGTGCTGCGTTTTGAGTGCTGATCGTTCATATCTTCACGCATGCTGGGTTCATTCAGCAAATCAAAGCTTATCTTCTTCTTAGACATGTCTTTATAACGCTTAGCCCACATATTCCAATGAAAACAAAAAGCATCGAGGGCTTCCTGATCCCGCCACAGATTATAGGGCTCATGAAAGCCGGCGTTGACGCAATATCCCGGGGCACGATGTAAATTCAGGCTCACATGCATTCCATATTTATGAGCCATTTTCACCAGATTATCAACACGGGCGACTGCCTGTTCATCGATCTTATAGACATCTTCCGGCGTAATATTCTTACTTCGATCAATATCTAAATAGGATGGATATGCCATAGGAACTCTGACAAAGTTGAATCCCCAATCTTGCATCCATCGGAAATGATCTTCGCTTGTTCCTGGCCTTGGATTGTTTGGATTGGGCGAAAAAAAATCCAAGAGGTTAAACCCTTTCCATTGGGGAAGTTTGTTTTTTTTTCGTGCGGCCAATGCCTGAGGTCCCAGGCTAATAGCGGCCGCTGCAATAGCCGTGGTAGCGATGAAAGTCCTTCGATTCATATCGTATACTTTATTGTGAATTCAGTTCAATAGATTTACTTTATGCAGAATTGTGATATTACAACTATTGTC
>JAICGJ010000264.1 GCA_025923195.1 Chryseolinea sp. | reverse complement strand
GTCGAGTAAACTACTGCCGCATAACTCACATATCGCGCAGCCTCTTTGAGTACAATAGACCTTTCGGAGTGGCCATTACTGGAATCAATACTCATATGTGCAAATGATAAAGTGTGTGCAAATTTATCAACGATATAGTAAGTAACAAGCCGCCGCAACCGATTTCATAGTAACAGAGTCATGAACATGTAACATCACCGGCCGCTTATCCCCGCCAACCTATGAGAATGCTTACGACGACAACGTCAGGCCGACTCTACCGGATGGAAGTAGAATTTGAATTCAACTCTTGATTTATTAACTCCACGTTTGAATGGGGGCCCTTGGAATCAAAAGAACTAATAGACGATTGTGATCACAGCGTTAAGGGTGGATGCTGTTTCGGTCCATTGACCAAAACTGGTCTGTCGCTCGAAAGTGAGGAGGGTTTCAGTTTCGGCTCGCTTACCTGTTTCTACCATTAACCCTGTGAAGGGAGGGAGCTTGGTGAAGCCTGGCCAGTCTATCATGTTGCCATGATATTTATAATGCTCTTTTTCTTCGGCTATCTTTGGAGGAAAGTATTCAACTTTTTTATTACCGATTTCAACTTGCTCTTTCTTCCACACTTCCCATTGCCGCAAACCATTGAGCCTTGCTACGCGGTACTGTGGTCATCAAGCCATTCGAAGCCGATACATACTTTTCTTTTATTAACGGTGATATTTTGTTGAGTGAGATTGAAACGGAGCCAGCCAAATTTTTTCTTATCCGTTAGTATAATTTCATCGGTCAACAGATCTTTCCCGGGTTTTCGGTTCTGAATCAAACTCATAAATATGAAACCGGAATTTTACCGTATCGTGAAGATGATCGAACCATATCTATTGTTTGTCTGACGATTTATCTTGACAGCGGCGTCACTGGCAAACCAATCCTCATGGTTCGCAACAAGAATGTTATTTTCATCTTTCAGAAAAATAATAAAGCATGCCTGACAATTTTGGTTGAAAACCAGGCTTAGAAGAATGGAGCCTATAGTTTTTTGTATGCTCACGCTTGGATAACGCTTTTTAACCTGGACGTTGCTTGAGTTTTCGGATTGTGCGGAAATTTTGCTACTTAGGTTAACGTGTACCATACTCGAAATGTGCTCACGCACTTTGTACTTATCTGAATGACAGCTGGTCAATAACTTAATGAAAATGTGCTGCAAGGTGATCATGGATTAATATTTAATGGCAAATTCGAACGGGAGTGTCCAATTATGATCAGTTTTGAAATAGAAAGTTTGTGATTTTGAGATGGCGGATGCTTTTTTTTCGCGGCACTGTTATTGAATTCGGGAATCAAACTTTTATTGATGGCAAAGCATCTTCTACAATGAAAAGCTAACTGACCATGCTGCGTACCCATCTCAAATTCTTTATCCGTGTCTTTCTGAAGGACAAGTTTTTTTCCTTGTTGAATATACTTGGGCTCGCCCTGGGTATAGCTGTGAGCATCATTCTCCTGCTCATACTCCAGCACGATCTGAATTTTGACAAGCACTATGCAAATCACGAGAGGATCTATCGAGTAGGCGGGCATCTACAGGCTACAGGCGTAGACTTTCGTGGCGCGAGGTCCGCGCGCGAGCTTGGCGAAATTTTGCAGGCGGAATTTCCAGAAGTTCAGGCGTTTACCCGGGCTAACAGCTGGAATCATGTTCTCGTGAAATACGACCGCAACGGTGAGGATGTAGCATATTATGAAGACGACATTATGCGAACGGATTCAACGTACTTTCACGTATTCAAACATAAATTTATAGCAGGCGATGAAAAAACTTGCCTCAATCTGGTTAATAACGTCGTTATTACCGAATCGACTTCGAAGAGATATTTCGGGAATGAAGATCCAATCGAAAAGTCCCTCATAATAGATGGTGCAAACTGGAAAGTAACCGCCGTTATCGAGGATCTGCCCGCCAATACACACCTGAAGTTTGACATCCTACTCTCTGGATTGAGCAGGACCCGGGAGTGGGTTTTGGAGAATGGAGGCCAAATCAAGTCGGAGGCGTTTTGGAACCCCGACGTGTTCTTGTATTTATTAATGCCTGAAAACTACAGGACGCAAAATTTCTACGATAAGTTTCCGGCTATTGTTGTCAAGTATTATAAATCGTTTGGTGATCAGGTAGGTGGTAAGTATGACCCTATACTTCAACCGTTGGCTGATATACATTTCAATTCTGATCTCGATTCCGACGAGCCCGTAGGTAACATCGCTTATTTATACGCCTTTACCGCCATTGGTATTTTCATCATGGTGCTTGCATGCATCAACTACATGAATCTTTCCACTGCAAAATCGTCTAAGCGTGCTACTGAAATTGCGATGAAAAAAACGCTTGGATCTGGAAGGACTTCATTGGTATTTTCTTTCCTGGGCGAATCCATGTTCCTGTCATTTATTTCGCTTGTGGTTGCAGTTGGTATCGTACAGATCGTTGTTAACCTTTCCAGTTTTAATGAACTGATAGGCCGTAATCTTAGCGCAGATTATCTGGAGAACCCACTGCTTCTTTTTGGATCCGTTGCAATCGCTTCAGGAATAGGGTTACTGTCTGGTTTGTACCCAGCGTTCCTCCTTCCCAGCATTCCAACGATCATGGCCTTGAAGGGATCATTTAAGAACCGTCAGTCAGGGCTTGCGCTCAGACGTGTGCTGATCACCACTCAATTTGCAATCTCAATTTTTGTGGTGGTGTGTACTTTCTTTATGCAGGATCAAATTGACTTTATGCGTAAGCAGGACCTTGGATTCAATAAGGAAAACATACTTGTGCTGCCCATTCAGGACACGCTCGTTCAAAATCAAATTGTGTCCATAAAAAATGAACTTCTGCAAAACCCTAGCATTTCATCGGCCACGACATCATACAACGTAATGGGTATGGGTATTGGAAGACCGGTGATGTGGGCTGAAGGTGAAACTGGCATGAAACAACAATCTTTCTCGTTGATTGCGGTCGGTGAGGATTATTTTAAGACTATGGGCATTAATATCCTGAAGGGTCGTGATTTTCAGTCAGGCCCGAATGCGGACATCGATAATATTTTCATATGCAATCAAGCTGCGGCAAGGCTGATGGGATGGGGGGATGATGCTGTTGGTAAAAAGGTAAAATGGTTCCATGGTGAGACGGATGGCCAAGTAATAGCAATGGTAAAGGATTTTAACTTTAGCTCTTTACATAACCCTATCGAACCTTTGCTTATCATCAAGCCACAAAAAGAGGGGGGATTTCTGCACCTGAAAATTTCGGGCGAAAATATTCCGGACACAATGGATTATATTCGTAAAAAGTGGGCCGGGTACGATCCAAACCATCCGTTTGAATATTTCTTTTTGGATGACCGTTTCGACGAACAATATCGTGCTGATGAAATACAATATAAGCTGTTGTCAAACCTTTCGTTCATCTGCATTTTTATTTCATTGCTTGGATTGTTAGGTCTTAGCGCTTTCGCGGCAGCGCAAAGGACGAAGGAAATTGGAATTAGGAAAGTGCATGGCGCCAGTACGCCACGTATCATCTATTTGTTGTACAAAGATATCATGTACCTGGTGATCATCGCTGCTGTTCTGGTAATTGCGCCAGCATACTACGTTATTGACCAGTGGATGGAAAATTTTGCATATCGTACTCCGATCAATTATTCCACATTCTTTCTTGTTGCTGTCATGGCGTTGGTGTTTGCCTTTCTGACCGTCGCCTTTCACTCATTGAAGACCGCAAGAACGAATCCGGTTGAATCGCTGAAGTATGAATAGATTTGCCTTAGGATCAAGTACGCCGGGAACAGGACAAGGTGTTTATTGTTGAGGTCGGCAGCGCCGAGAGCATAGCGATATTCTCAGACTCCCAATAGCTCCCTGTAATCATTGACGTCTTCTGCCAACGGTAATCCCGCGGCTGATATAGTTGTACAAATTCAATATTTCTTTCGAAGAAAATCGCATCAGCAGATACGAAAGCGTCGAAAATAATTTACCTTAGATTGGTAATTAGGACTGACAATTCTGCGCGTTAGTCCCTAGATGTTTCCCGGTAGGTTGTCCAGACATTGTGCATGAAAGCAGCTGAGCCAAAATCTGTTGTAGGACAAACGCAAAAAAAAGAAGCTCCCTTTTTTTCGAAAGACAACAAGGGGAAATTTTTTGGTGCCATCCCCGAAGAAAAATTCTTTCCCAATAATAGTGAGCCAATACAGAAGAAATTGATAGTTGGTGAGCCGGATGACCGTTATGAAAAGGAGGCAGACGAGATGGCGGAAAAGGTGGTACAGCGTCTGGCCGAGCCGGAGATAAAGAATAGAAAAGATGAAGGAATACAGCCGAAGCCGCTCGCTGGGTCTGTCTCGCCCCATATGCAATCCAAAACAGCGCCCCCGGAAGAAGAATTACAAATGAAGGAGGACGAATTTGTGCCGGAAGCGAAACTGGATTTTCAACGAAAACCAATTTTTGAAAGTAGCGATGAGCAACCCCCGGATGACGAAACTAACGTTCAGAAAAAATGCCAGGAATGTGAACGGGAGGAGCGACTCCAAAAAAAATCGAGTGCAGCAAACGCTTCCGAAGCATCGTCTGCTATTGAAAGTTCGTTGACTTCCTCCAAAGGAAATGGATCAACCATCCCGGATAATACGAGGGCTCAAATGGAAAGCTCATTTGGAGCTGATTTTTCTCATGTACGGGTGCATACCGACAGTACATCAGTCCAAATGAATAAGGCGTTGCAAGCGCAGGCATTTACTCACGGCAGTGACGTGTATTTTAATTCAGGGAAATACAATCCAGGGAACGCGGAAGGAAAGAAACTATTGGCACATGAGTTAACCCATACTGTCCAACAGGGGGCAGCAGTCCGTCGAAAAGCCGCGCCGAAAGGTACAAATCAGAAAGTAACTGCGACGGAGGAAACTGCGCCGATGAGTTCGGAAGTCGTAGATATTTCAAGCGGTCAGTTTTCACCTTCCGAAAAAGTGAAAGCGGAGATTGAGGAGGCGGGTAGCCGTGGGTTGGATGTGCGGGTAATCGTGCCTAACATTTCCGCGGAAGGGAAAATAAAAATAAGGTTGGATAGCAAAGGCAATTTTCAGGCGGTCCAGGGTCAGCGAGGTTATATGCCCGTGCTAAATGTGTGGGCGCAGCAAATAGGCGGTCTTTATCTCAGGTTCACAGTAAAAAACAGTGCTGTAACAGGCGGCTTTGTCTCCCCGAACCAAAAGGGAGGTAATCCAAATGATTGGATTAAGAAGATCAAAGAAAATTCAGCCTTACTAGGTGGGCTTGGTTTGAAGATTGGGAAATTGCCGAAGCCGGTGAACGAATTCAATGCCAATAGTTTTCGTATTGGATTTACAGAAGGTCAGGTAGAAGTAGGAGGCATCCTGGATGCCAGGTTTAATTTCTCTCTGGAGAATGGAGCGAGTCCTAAAATTGATGCCACTGCGGATGTAAATGTAAAAGGTGTTGCTAAAGGTCAGTTGATGCTTGACAACACGAAAGAGAAGTTAACAGGAGAAGCTAACCTGGCGGTTGAGTTTAAAGATTTTGCCGGCAATGTCAACATCAAATATAACGAGGATGGGAGTATTGATATTCATGGCAAGGCAGCTTACAATGCAAATAAACTATCTGGCGAAATAGATCTTGTGGCCACAGACGTACAGTCGGCTAATAATTTTGCTAAGGATGCTATTAAAGCTGCAGGGGGTAAGGAAAATGTACAGTACGCGACGCCGCCCGAAGCGGCTCCGCCACCTAAGGAAGGGAAGAAGGACAGGGCGTTGGCTGCTGTGGGCCAATTGCAGTTCCATTTGACCGAGTGGTTTGCGGGTACCGTGAACGTTATCGTGGACGGCAAAGGAGATGTTACTGTTATTGGTAAGATTGCGCCGCCAGCAGAGGTAGAGTTATTCAAACAGAAAGATTATGACAAAGAGCTTGTCTCTCTTCAAGTTGAAGCCGGCTATGGAATTCCAGTAGTGGGTACCATCGGAGTGTTTGCAGGTGTGAGCCTCAGTGCCGTGGCTTATATCGGTCCCGCAAAACTTTATAACATAGAGATCCTGGGTACTTATTCAACCGATCCGGAAGTGCAAAAGAATATTCAGATCTCCGGTTCCGTTAACATTTCCGCCTATGCAGGTCTGCGGTTAAGAGCAGAGGGGGGTGCAAAGTTGACTATTGTTAGACATGATTTAAAGATCGGTGTTGGTGTAAATGCAGATGTCGGCGTCAAGGCATATGCGGATGCACGACCCACCATTGGTTACCGGGATCCGGGAGAATTTTATATCAGTGGAACTGTACAAATGGTCGCCCAGCCAATGCTTGGGTTGAGTGGTGATTTCTTTATCGAACTGGACGCTCCGTGGTGGTCGCCGATTGATGACGACAGATGGGTGTGGCCGATCGGTTCAACTGAATGGCCGCTGACAGATCCCATTGGACTGAATGCTACCATGAAGGACTATGTACTTGGTTCCGGAACAGCGCCCGATATTACGTTCGAACAACCGGAATTCGATCCCTCAATGTTCCTCACCAAAATGGTGGATAAGGAGTTGCCTGCCAAGTCAGGTGCCGATAAAGGAGGCAAAGGAGAATTTAAGGATGATGGGACTGTGGTTAAGCCAGAAGTACCAGATCCCAATGCTCAGCCAGCAGAGCCAGCAGCCGAGGGGAAACCTGGAAAGGAACCTTCTAAACTTAAAGAAAAGCCCAAGAAAAAAGAGCCCGATCTCAAGGCCCAACAGGAAGCTGCGTTGTTGTTCCAAAACGGTGCTCAGAAATTAGAGACTATCAAAGGTCCGTTGTCAAAGGGAGACTTGAGAAAGGCTTTGGATGGAATCGAGAAAAGTGTTCCTGGTATCAAGTATCACATAAGACTGGAT
>JAICGJ010000263.1 GCA_025923195.1 Chryseolinea sp. | reverse complement strand
AGCCATTTTCGCGCAAAAAAAGAAGATTTCAATAATTGGAATGTTCGCCAGCGTTCAAAAACGTTCGCCTTCGGTCTTCGATGATGTACTGGTAATTAACTTTTCACTGAATTCACTGAATTCTAGTTTCCCAGAGAATCTATATACTCTGTTGGCGTCTTGCCGAATTGCGAACGAAAAGATTTGCTAAAATATTTGGGATCATTAAAGCCCACAGTAAAAGCGACTTCCGAAATTGTCATTCTTTTTTGCTTTAGTAGCATTTCCGCTTTCTTTAGTCTTGTAGAACGGATCAAGTCGATTACAGAGAGTCCCGTGAGCATTTTTATTTTCCTGAACAATACCGGTCGGCTCATGCCTATTTCCGTTGTCAATTTTGTGACATTGAAGTCCGGATCTGTAAGGTTAGCGTCCAGAATATTTCTCAGCTTCACGAGAAATTTATTTTCCGGATCTTCAATTTCTTCAGGACCTGGCTCCAAGGTTATAACACGGTGGTATTTCTCTTTCAGCTTCTCGCGCGACGCGATAAGGTTCCTGATTTTTAACAGCAATATCTGAGCATGGAACGGTTTTGTAATGTAGTCGTCGGCGCCAGTTGATATTCCTTCCACATGGTGTTCAGTTGCGCCTCGCGCAGTTAATAGAATTACAGGAATATGATTGGTTCGTTCATCGTTCTTGATGAGCTGTGTCAGTTCCAGCCCGTCCATCTCGGGCATAGCAATATCGCTGACAATCAGGTCAGGCAGTTGATCAGCTATGATTGGCCACGCTACTTTGCCGTGGTCAGATTCCACAACATCGTACAATGGGCTTAGCATTTCCTTAAGACAGGAGCGTATTTCCATATTATCCTCCACGAGCATGACCATCGGTCGATCAGTCTTTGCAGTAATGTTGTCACCGAGAGTTGCCAGTGGGAGGTCATTAGGGAAAGCGACTTCATGGAAGGATGCAGTATTGTCCTCGATAGGGACGGTGCGTAAACAAGTCACTGGCAAAACAATAGTGAACCTAGTAAAACCGGATCGGTTCATCTCAGCCTCACAACTATCGACTTCTATTGAGCCTCCATGAAGCTGAACAATACCTTTTGCTAACGCAAGCCCTATGCCGAACCCGGATTCATTAATATTGTTGTGTTCTACCTGGAAAAAGCGATTGAATATCTTGGGCAGATCCTCAGAAGGGATTCCTATTCCATTGTCTTCTATCACAACCCTGACCTTCGATGCCGAGGGCTGTTCTGAATCCGATAAGCCAACCGTGACCGAAATACAACCACCAGCCGGTGTGAACTTAAAGGCGTTGTGAAGCAAATTGCAGAATACTTTTTCCAGCTCATCACGGTCGAATGGAAATTCGATCTTCGATAATTCCGAACTTAAATTCAATTCAACGTGACGCGCATGGGCATGTTCTGTAAACGAGAACACTACCTCTTTCAGAAGTTCCACGACATTGCCAACTTGCATCTTCAATTTGAATTTGCCGGCTTCCTGCTTTTGAAAATCCAGTAACTGGTTGATGAGTTGCATCAGTCTGGTCGTATTGGATTTTATAATCCGCAACTGGCGCAAAAGAAAAGTATCGTGACGATAGTGCTCCTCAATCAACTCAACCGGGCTGACGATTAATGTTAATGGCGTACGGATCTCATGTGCAACATTGGTAAAGAAATTTAGTTTAGCGTGATGCAATTTTTGCTGTTGTTCTTTTTCCATGTGCTCGATTTCAAGATCATGCGTAAGTTTCCAGCGCATTTTATTAAAACGGATCAACGCAAATACCAGCGACAGGATAATGCACGTGTAGATCGAATAGGCCCACCAGGTTTTCCAGGGAGGAGGCAAAACATTTATTTGCAACCGGATAGGTTCATTTGTCCAATATCCATCATTGTTTGATGCCTTTGCCAATAGCGTATAACTACCAGGCTGCAGATTCATGTAGGTGGCAACGGGATCTTCAACATAGTTCCATTGATCCTCAAATCCTTCCAGCTTGTATGCATACTGGTTCTTTGTCGGATTAATGAAACTAAGGCCAGCAAATTCTACAGAGAAAACATTTTGCTGATGATTAAAAGTTAGCGCCGGTGTCCTGGAAAGACTTCTGGTAAGGATTCCCTTGCCTGAAGGATTGATGGGAACCTCCTGATTGAATATTCTTAATTTCAGGTACAATGCGACGGGTGACACATCATTTTCCCGAATGCTGTCGGGATGGAATTTGACAATGCCGTTATAACCGCCGAAGTACATGATTCCGTTCCTGTCTTTGTGAAAGGAATTGAAATTAAATTCCTTGCATACAAGCCCATCCCTTTTGTTGTAATTTTTGAATATCATGGTTTCAGGATTGAGTCTAGCCAAGCCGTTATCTGTGCTAATCCATAAATTACTTTTGCTGTCTTCCTGTATACCACTTACATTGTTGCCTGGCAAACCGTCCTCCCACGTAAACTGTCTAAATCCTGAGCTTCCTTTCAGTTTTACTTTGAGCCCGGTGTCCCTGGTGCCGATCCATAGGTTTCTTTGGCGGTCCTCGTAAATGCAAAGAATGTAGTCGCCGCCACCATTTGGATTATTCTCCACATGGTTGCCATGATGTTCGAATGTTGCTTTGCCTTTGGGTTTCTTGTTAAGTCCGGAAATTGTTCCAATCCAAAGGTTATTTTCGGAATCTTCATGAATGTAGGTGACACCGTCAGAGCTGATGGAATTACTATCGGTTTGCTGGTGCATAAATCGCTCGAAAGTCCGCGACTTTTTATCAAACCGGCATAATCCACCTCGGTATGTGGCGATCCAAATATTTTCTTCTCTGTCCTTTTTTATGTCGTAGATCCTGTCGTCGGAAATAGATTTGGCGTTACCTGGCTCATTAAAGTAATGTTGGATCTTTCCCGTGAAAAAATTCAAAAAATTAAGCCCGTTGATTGTACCGATCCATAGTCCGTCCTCATCCAGCAACAGACTTTTAACTTTATTGTGGCTCAGGGTAGAAGGGTCATTTGCGTCATGCCGGTATTGTTTGATGGTTTCTCCTTTGGCGTTCAGGCAATACAACCCATTGCCGTCCGTTCCTATCCACAGATTATCTTTTTTATCGGTCACCATCGCGCCTGCGACCTTGTAGGCTTTCTGATTTTTTTTGTTTGTCAGTGTGACTTCACCGAATTGGCGGGATGCGGGACTGTAACTATTTACGCCTCCGTAAAAAGTTCCCACCCAATAGGTGCCAGCGGGATCAATGAACACTGACCTTACAGAGTTATCGGCCAACGTGGTATTGTCCTCTGGATTATTCCGCAGCGCCACGACTGTTTGGTCAAGATCATTATAAATGAACAGCCCATCGATCGTTCCAATCCAGAATTCGTGATTGCCATTTCTTTCAATAATTCTCACGCTTTCAACTGGCCGGCCCGCAAGACCATCTAACTTCAATGTTGAGATGGAGCCAGATTCCTTATCAAGTACCTTCACGCCATCATCTTCCGTACCGATCAGCAGATTGCCCTGCTCGTCGTCGGCAAGACAGTTGACCCAGCTCCTTCCTTTTAACTGCAGAGAAGGAAGTCTGTAGTTGATGAATTGAGTAGTGCCGTCCTTTAGTTTCGTAAGTTTCGATACTCCCACAGCGGTGCCAATCCAAAGTACACCTGCATTATCCCTATAAAGGGTCCGCACTTCATTGTCTATAAGACTTGCTTGATTTCCTTCTTCGTGAATAAAATGCTGGTAACGAAGTGGCGATCTGGAAATAACTTTGTTGAGGCCGCCATGAGTGGCGACCCAGATATCGCCGTCCTTATCGCTGGCAATAGCGGTAACGTGATTATTCGACAATCGTTCATTTACAGTTGGATCCAACTTGCTCTGTGTAAAGTTATCCAGCACAGAATTGTAAATACTAATGCCTTCACTGGTACCAATCCAAAGCTTGTTGTCGCTGTCAATAAAGAAACATTGTATCCCGTTGCCAGAGAGGCTTGTTGGGTCGTTTAATTTATTACGATAGATTTTAATATTTCGCGAATCATATCTGTTGAGGCCATCGCGCGTTCCGAACCAAATAAACCCATCGGTATCTTTTGTAATCGCAAATACAGTACTTTGAGAGAGGCCCTCATCGACAGTAAGATGATCAAAAATATAACGTGATGTTACTTGTGCAAATGCTTGGGATGACCAAAGGCAAATGGCAACACATGCAATCCTGCTAAAACGCTTGCGAATGAATTTAAACATATGCAGTAATCGTCACCGCAATCGAAAATAAGGACAATTGGAGTCAATGTCCATTGTAAATGAAATAATTCTTGCAAAATCTCCTCGAAAGCCTGGTATGAACGATTTGTGCACTTGATTGAGCGTAATTTCCACCTCTGTTGTACCGCAATGTGCGTCAAATAGTTGGTCGAAAAGGATTGTATGTTGGCAAATCTAAATTATGTGGGTTCTTAAAGAACGCGAATGGCCAAACGCTCGATGGAAAATAGTTGTCAGTAGTTTTGTATTCGAAGCATGTTTTTTTTGAAAACACACAAGTTGCGGAAGCATGCTGGTGATCAAAAAGTATAATTTTTGAACGATTTGTATTCTCCTTTGACAACAAACACCACCTTGCAATATTCAGACAAAACGGAAATTGCTGAATAAAAATTTGAGTATGCCTTACTCGAGAAGAAAAACGGCTAAATGGAACTTGATGGGCAAAGAGGTTATCACGATCGCTCTGCTTGTTACCATGCTTTTGGTTGTCCTCATGCTTGCGCTATAGAAACGAATATTGAATTAAGCGCTACGCCACTAACCCACAGACGGAACTCCTTCAGAATATTATAGACTTTACCTGACATGCATAATGCACTTGAACAATTCATCGACAAGCAATGAATTTCGTTTTGGAATAGACAAGAAAAAAAAGTCTGTCCGACGTCAAAGTGGAATTTCTGTTCACTGCTGGCCTTCGTGCAAACGATTTATCGACCTCCGTATTGAAAAGAACGGAATTTCTTTGTCCGAACGATAATTACACTCTTTAGACTGAATTGCATCCCCGCGTTGATTAGCGAATCAAGTAATATCGTTCTGCAAAAATAACTGATGAGCCTATTCAGCGGTTTTTCTGCAATCAAAAAACCTTTGTTAAACCTAACCTATACTATGAAAGAATTATACATCGGAAAGATTTGCAGAGCGATGCCTCTGACATTCGTGTTTGCATTTCTATCATCCTTTGCATTCGCGCAGATAACCGTTTCTGGCCGTGTGACAGGCGATCAGGGCGACGGACTGCCCGGAGTTAACGTAGTTGTGAAAGGAACTACGCAGGGAACAATCACCGACATCGATGGAAAATATAGCATCGATGTAGCATCCCGTGACGTCACACTGGTCTTCAGCTATGTGGGTTTCCTCACGGAAGAAGTAACTGTTGGCGACCGTTCAACGGTAGACATGATGATGACCCCAGATGTCGTAAGCCTGAGCGAGGTCATCGTTGTGGGTTATGGAACAGAAAGGAAAAAAGATCTTACCGGTGCGATTTCCACCATTTCATCGCAGGACTTCGCCCGAGTTCCGGCGATTAATCCCCTCGATGCATTAGCGGCTCGCGCTCCTGGCCTTAGCATTACATCAAGCAGCAACATGCCCGGTTCAAGTCCTAACGTTGTCATACGCGGTGTCACTTCCTTTGGAGAGAACAATGAGACTAACGGATCCAAAGAAAATGATTTTGCTAACAAAAACAGTCCTATTTATGTTGTCGACGGGTTGATTACCGAAGGGATTAACAATTTGTCACCCAACGATATTGAGTCGATATCGGTTTTAAAAGATGGATCTGCCGTAGCCATCTACGGAGCGCGGGCAGCAAAGGGCGTTATTCTCGTAACAACTAAACGCGGCGCTGGAAAAGGCAAACCAACAATCTCGTTTAATACCTACATCGGCGTGCAAGAAGAGGGTAACCTGCAAAGGAAGCTTTTGAATTCGGATCAATACATAGAAATTTTTACCGAGTCTTACGATAATGAAGGCGTACCCAAACAATGGACTGATGCAGACCTTGAACAATATCAGGGTGTTAATACAGACTGGAAAGAGTTGATAAAAAGAACCGGTGTACTACAAAATTACGAGTTGTCGGTGACGGGTGGAAATGAAAACTCCAACTATTACATATCAGGTGGTTATAAGGATAACAAACTGATGATTGAATCTTACGACTTCACCAAATACACGTTGCTGCTCAATTCCGATCACAAGATCAATGATTGGATCAAATTCGGAAACTCCCTGAATATTTTTGCAACGGAGTCCAACGGCGCAATCAGGAGCCTGGGTGAGACCGTGTGGCAGGATGCACTTACATCAGTGCCGATCAAGCGAGCCTATGAAGACGATGGCAGGTATGGTTTTGTAAGAAATTCATATCTGGAGAATGGGGGCAACATGCTCTTCGGATTGGACAACAATGTTGCAAATACAAAGACCCGCGGCCTGATGGGTAATATCTATCTTACGGTAAATCTGCTTGAAGGTCTTAAGTTCACTGCCCGACAAAGTCTGGAGTGGGAACAACAGTATAAAACAAATTTTACGGCGGCTGCTCCAACGTACCTTACTAACGGGGTGGTTGGGGTAAATCAGGCTAGAAAGGAGAACCGTCAGACCTTCCATACCATTACAGACTTCTTATTAGACTACAACAGGCAATTCAATGATGTTCATAATTTTAGCGCATTATTCGGATATTCAATCGAGGAATGGCAACGCGAAACGCTGGAAGCATTTCGGGCCGGTACGCCGAACAATGATATCCAGTTTGTGGGTGCCGGTGATCCTGCTACTCAAACCAACGACAACCGGTTCTATGACTGGGGATTTCTTTCGATGTTTGGTCGGCTGAATTACAGTTTCCAGGATAAATACCTTATCGGAGCAACTGTCCGCCGTGACGGTTCATCAAAGCTTGCCAAAGAAAATCGATTCGGCGTCTTT
>JAICGJ010000262.1 GCA_025923195.1 Chryseolinea sp. | reverse complement strand
TTTCGTGATTTTTCATCACCGGGATACCACACCTCCATCCCATCATAACCCTCGGCCTTTATTTTTGAACAGAACTCATCCCAACTTCCGTTAAAGCCCCAGTTGGTTGCAAGAATTAAGAGTTCAAATCCGGGGTTGGGCAAAGTCGTCGACAAGGGAACGTTAAATGCATCCAGCGGATTGATTAGAGCGGCGGTTCCGGACATAGCAGTGAGGGTTAAGAATTTTCGTCGGTTAATTGACATTTACAGTAGGGGGGAATTTATAATGAATGATATGACTTTCTCAAGTCGTGGCGACTTAAAAATATAATGACCCATTATGCAATTATTTCCCGGATAACTTTCCCTGAGACATCAGTAAGCCGGAACGGCCTGCCCTGAAATTGGTAGGTGAGTTTTTCATGATCGAAACCAACTTGATTTAGAATTGTAGCCTGCACGTCATGCAGCGAAACTTTTCCATTGATTGGATAATACCCTATCTCATCGGTTTCTCCCCAGGTTGTTCCTTTTTTGATACCTCCGCCCGCCATCCACATTGTAAACGCTTCGACATGATGATCGCGTCCTTTGAAGGGCATCGTTTTTCCTTCCCTGTTCTCTAACATCGGCGTCCTGCCAAACTCACCGCCCCAAACAACGAGGGTTTCATCAAGCAGGCCCCGCTGCTTCAAGTCCAGCAGCAATGCTGTCATTGGCCTGTCTATCTGCTGGCATTTGTTTTTTATCCCATAATCGACCGATTCATTTGCCGACGTTCCATGACCATCCCAGCCCCAGTCAAAAAGTTGTACAAAGCGCACACCTTGCTCTACCAGCTTGCGGGCAAGCAGGCAGTTATTCGCAAATGATGCTTTGCCTGGAGTCGTTCCATACAACTGATGAATATATTCAGGCTCAGTGTTAATATTCATTACCTCCGGAACCGAGACCTGCATCCTAAACGCCATTTCATACTGCGCGATCCGCGTCAGTGTTTCCGGATCGTTGAATTCATCAAAGTGCTGTTTGTTTATCTCGTTGATGGCATCAATGGTCTTCTTTTTCAAATCCCTTTTGATACCATCAGGGTCATTCAAAAATAACACAGGCTCGCCCTCCGAACGACATTGCACGCCTTGGTACACCGACGGAAGAAATCCACTTCCCCAAACACTTTTCCCGGCATCAGGGGTCTTGCCTCCTGAGGTCAGCACGACAAAGCCTGGTAAATTTTGGTTTTCCGTGCCTAGCCCATACGTGATCCATGATCCAATGCTGGGGCGCCCGAGTCGCGGTGACCCTGAATGAACAAACAGTTGTGCCGGCGCGTGATTGAACTGATCCGTGTAAACACCTTTCAAAAACGATACCTCGTCGGCTATCTTGGCAAAGTGAGGTAGGTTCTCTGAAACCAATGCACCTGATTCACCATGCTGTTTGAAATTTGCCTGTGGCCCCAACATTCGCGGCACGCCACGGATAAAAGCGAATCGTTTCCCCTCCAGCAGCGACGTCGGACAAAGCTGATTATCGAGCTTTTTCAATTCAGGCTTGAAATCAAACAGTTCCAATTGTGATGGAGCCCCTGCCATGTGGAGATAAATCACTCGCTTGGCCCGCCCGGGAAAATGAGGAGGCCGCGGTAATGTGGGATCTATAACTCCAGGCAAAGTCGCAACAGCTTCGCCGCCATTGCCGCAACTCGATAGAAATGAACCTAAAGCGACGGCACCCAAACCAGCAGCACTTTCGCGAAGAAAATGCCTTCGGGAAATATTTTTCAGCGCCTCAAGTCTAATATCATCAAATATCATCTTATCAGAAAAGGTAAGTTATTCTTTCGTCAACACTTCATCCAGGTTAAGCATAGCGTTCGCAACTACGGTCAAGGCCGCCAGTTGCGCAGTCTTTGTTTTCTCGGCTGTTAATTTAAAGACCGCATCCTCATCCTCGTTAAAATCCTGCAGCGCAGTTTGATATAATTTGTATAACACTTCAAGTTTCTTCGGCGGCAGGTCGCGGATCAGCAACATCTTATATCCCTCGCTGATCTGATCCCGTGGGCTTTGGCCTTTCTTCATCATAAGCGTTGCAAAATTCTTCGCAGCCACCACCAAAGAAGAATCATTCAGCGTTACCAGCGCCTGAAGAGGCGTATTGGTGCGTATTCTCCGGCTAACGCATACCTCCCGCGTTGACGCATCAAACATCATCATCGCCGGATATAAACTTGTTCGTTTGATATACGTGTAGACCGATCTTCGATATTTGTCCTCACCCTCGCTCTCTTTCCAGTATTCGCCACTGTAAACCGAATTCCATACGCCGGCTGGCTGGTATGGCATAACGCCTTTTCCATACATCTTTTTGCTTAGCAGTCCGCTGACTGCCAAAGCCTGGTCGCGCACTTGCTCGGCCGTTAATCGTATCCTCGGTCCGCGGGCCAGGAGCCTATTTGTGGGATCTCTTTCCTTCAACTCGTCCGAGATCCGGGAATCCTGACGATACGTCGCTGACATCACAATTTCCTTCACCAACCTTTTCATGCTCCATTTGTACTCGTCCATGAAATGCAAAGCAAGCCAGTCCAACAGATCCTGATGGGTTGGAGACGCGCCCTGAGTGCCAAAGTCTTCTAACGTTTCCACTATACCAACTCCAAAAAGCTGTTCCCAAACTCGATTAACTACTGCGCGCGCCGTAAGCGGATTCTCTGGACTGACCAACCAATTGGCAAAACCGAGGCGATTTCTTGGTTGATCGGCTGGAAAAGGGTTTAATGATTCTGGAACTTCCGGATCCACTCTCTCACCCTTTACCATCCAGTTGCCACGTTCAAATACATTGGTAATACGAAATTGATCTTTGGTGTTTTCGATCATGATAGGCGTATTCTCCACTTTCGTGTTGATCAAATCGAGAAACGCCTTTTTAAATAATCCGTACTCAGGAGTGTTTTTTTCAGGCAGGTCTTCCAGGAATGCCAGCCACTCAACATTGCAAACGGCCGGGTCGGGTGAAATGGTCGGATTCCTAAAAATGAAATACAAGTCATGTTTGCCGGGTCGGGGTTCTATCGGGTACATCACAATCTTGTTCGTCTTGAGAAGCTTACCCCTTCCGATGATTTCTCCGTCCAGCTTATCGATTCTAATTTCGAAGGATCCTCCCTCAAATGACGACCAATATTCCATCAGCAGTACTGACTTTTTTTCCAGGTTGATTTGCTTGATGCGGGCGCTGCCCCCTGATTGTATGCCAAGCCACTTGTTGTCGATCAGTGCGCCTTTATTGAATTGGTCAAAATCATGGGGATGGTGTTTCGGCTCCAACGTTTTTAAAAATGTATTTACTTCTGTCGCTCGCTCCGGCCCGGCTGTCTCAGCCACCCATGAACGGATCGCGTCAAGCTTCTTTTGATCGGGCTCCTTATACATCCTGAGAGTAGGGTGCTCGCCTGGCACATCTTCATCGCGGGTGTTGTTGAAGAAGGCCATTGATTTGTAATACTCTTCGTGCACGAAAGGATCATATGGATGAGTATGGCACTGAACGCAACCCAACGTTGTACTCTGCCAGACCTCATAGGTTGTGTTAACCCTGTCGATGAGCGCAGCCACTCTGAATTCCTCATCATCAGTACCACCTTCATCGTTATTCATTGTATTTCGGTGAAAGGCGGTGGCAATCATTTGATCATCAGTTGGATTTGGCAACAAATCTCCAGCCAGCTGTTCAATGGTGAATTGATCAAAAGGCATGTCGTTGTTGAATGCTTTTATAACCCAATCGCGGTACCGCCAAATCGTTCTTCCTTCATCCTTTTCGTAACCCTTCGTGTCGGAGTATCGGGCCATATCGAGCCACCACGATGCCCATTTCTCGCCAAAATGTTCTGAATTCAGGAGTTCATCAACTACCTTTTCATAAGCTTGCGGGCGATTGTCGTTGAGGAACGATAGGGCTTGCTGCGGTGTGGGTGGCAGTCCGATGACGTCCATATATACCCTGCGGATCTGGGTGGACTTTTCTGCCGCTTTGGATGGGCCGAGCCCCTCTTCTTCCAGTTTTTTCAGGATAAAGTAGTCAATTTCGTTTTGCGGCCAATCATGGTTCAATTCAGTTGTAGGTACTACCACAGGCTGCGGCTTCTGATAGGCCCAGTGATCTCCCCATTCGGCACCTTCCTTGATCCATTGCGTTAGGATACGAATCTCCTCATTCGATAGCGGCTCCTCCTTATACGGCATTCTTTCCTCAGGGTCTTTTAGATTGACCCGCCGGATCATCTCACTATGGTTTGGGTCGCCAGGAATGATGGCTAGCTTACCGGATTCAGTGGTATCCAAGGCTTCGTGCCGAAATAGAAGGCTAAAATCCGCGTTTCGTTTGACGCCACCGTGACAACTTATACAACGTTTGTTAAGTATTGGCTTGACCTGTGCGCTGAAGTCAATTTTCTCGTCCTTACACCCTGTTAGCCAAAGAAATAGGGTCGTCCCAAGAAAAAATATTGTACTGTAGTTCCTCATTCTCACCTTAAATTTAATGCAAATCAGCCGCAAATTATCAGGTATAATCCTCCGAATAATAAAAGTGAGTTGCTGAGGCTCCCATGGCAGGTTGCCCTATCGCTCTTTGTATCTCCTTCAATGTTGGTAAATCGAACGCCTTTTCCTACTTTTGCACGCTCAAAAACTAACAGTATTATGAACAATTACGAGACAGTATTCATTTTAAATCCCGTTTTGTCTGACGACCAGGCAAAGGATACTGTCGAAAAATTCGTAAAAGTGTTGAAGAAAGCCAATGCCGACATTCTCAATAATGAGCAATGGGGGCTAAAAAAAATGGCTTACCCGATCAACAAGAAGTCAACCGGCTTTTACAATCTCATCGAATTTTCGGCAGATCCCAGCGTCATTAACACCCTCGAAACCGAATACAGACGCGACGAGTCGGTAATGCGTTTTTTAACGACGGTGCTTGACAAGCATGCATTGGTTTACAACGAACGCAGACGCAAGGGTGAATTCAAGAACAAAGAAAACAGGAAACCGGTAAAAAAAGCTGAGGAGGGCACAACACGATGACCTTAATGAACGAACCTATCAAGCGCGCGGAGATCAAACCAAAGTACTGCCGCTTCAAAAAGAATGGAATCAAGTACATTGATTACAAAGACCCTGACTTCCTGTTGAAGTTTATCAACGAGCAAGGTAAAATCCTTCCTCGCCGCCTTACGGGCACGAGTCTGAAATTTCAGAAGAAAGTAGCGCAGGCGGTGAAGCGCGCCCGTCATTTGGCATTGCTTCCATATGTTGGCGATTCTTTGAAATAATTTTAGTAGTTAAACTCAACAAAGCAGACGATCATGGAAGTGATACTAAAACAAGATGTAACGGGAGTTGGCTATAAGAACGACATCGTTAAAGTGAGGGCAGGATATGGTAACAACTACCTTATTCCAAATGGTTATGCGATAATCGCTAACGAATCAAACAAGAGGTCCGTACAGGAGAATGTACGTCAGGCATCGCACAAGGCAGCAAAAGTAAAGCAGGATGCTGAAACACTAGCAGCAAGAGTGGGCGAGCTTACGCTGGAAATTGGAACGAAAGCCGGCGAAAGCGGGAAGATCTTTGGTGCTATTACAGCGCTCCAGATCGCAGATGCCTTAAAAGCAAAAGGATTTGATATCGACCGGAAAAAAGTTCAGTTGAAAGAGAACCCTAAACAGCTGGGGACCTATAATGTAACGTTGGATCTTCATAAAGAAGTAAAACACGAGATTCAGGTCAAAGTAGTCGCGGAATAACAAACTACAACAGATAAGTCCGAAAGCCGTTTTGTTTGCTCAGAACGGCTTTCGTTTTATTAGGGCATCATTCGATTGCATAAATAATTATTTTGTCAATTTCCGGAAATCTCTTGGTAACATGGTATTTTGGATGTCAGCTACTAAACACCTGCCATGCCTAATACGTCCCTGTTTACTCACTATGAGCTTGCGCCTCGCACATGGGACGAAATGTATGATGATAACGAGATAAGACCTCAGTATCGCAACGTATTCGATTTTCTGTATCGGATACCCGCAGATGAATTAAGCAAGAAAGAAGAGTTGGCGAAAAGGCTGTTTATGAGTCAGGGAATAACCTTCACAGTATATTCCAGCGGCGAAGGCATTGAAAAGATCTTTCCGTTTGATATTATTCCCAGGATCATAACTGCAATTGAGTGGGATTTCATTGAAAAGGGCATCAAACAACGGCTGCGCGCGTTGAACCTCTTCCTCAAAGATGTATACCACCACCAATTTATTTTGAAGGACGGCATCGTACCTGTGGACCTTATCTATTCCTGTCCGCACTACCTGCGTGAAATGCAAGGACTTTCTATTCCATATGATATTTATGTCCACATCGCTGGCATCGATTTGATCCGAGACCATGATGGAACTATTTATGTGTTGGAGGATAATTTGCGAACGCCGTCAGGTGTCTCCTACATGATAGAGAACCGGGAGATAACCAAACGTATCTTCCCCGACCTTATTCCGCAAAACTCTGTAAGACCGGTTACACAATATCCAAACATCCTGTACAGGAATTTGCTGGCACTTTCACCGCGGCAAACATCCTCACCTACAGTTGTGTTGCTTACTCCAGGAATTTACAATTCCGCCTACTTTGAGCATGCGACACTTGCCCGTCTTATGGGGATTGAGCTGGTAGAAGGACGCGATTTGGTTGTCGAAAATCATTGCGTTTATATGAAGACAACGGCAGGGCTACAGCAAGTAGATGTTATCTACCGCCGGGTGGATGATGAATATCTGGATCCTCTGGTATTTGAGCCTTCGAGCGTGCTTGGAGTATCCGGAATTCTATCGGCCTACAGAAAAGGAAATGTTGCTATTGTGAATTCAATTGGAAATGGAGTTGCAGATGATAAAGCGATCTACGTTTATGTACCTGAAATGATCCGTTACTATTTGAATGAAGAACCTATCTTGAAAAACGTTCCGACGTTCCAACTTGGGAAAGATGAAGAACGCGATCATGTTCTAAATAACATTGCGCAA
>JAICGJ010000261.1 GCA_025923195.1 Chryseolinea sp. | reverse complement strand
AACTTGTACCTGTTAGGTAATTATTACCTCGAAGTTTTCATTAACCACAAACATACCTTAATTGAAAAGATTGTTCCGTTGGATACCATGCACACGCGGATGAAGTTTTATTCAGATCAGATCAAATTGCCAGACGGTACTTTATAAAATTGTCTATCAATCACCCATGCATCATGTTTTGGGACGAAAATTACGTCGACGATCAAGAATCATAAAAAAATAGAATCAACGATAGCATGTTTTCATAGCTCATTACCGCATTACGAAAAACTGTCATGGCCCGACAACCCGATCATCAATAAGCCAGTCAAAATTGCCTTGAGATCGTTTTATATTCTACGAACTCACAATTTCTTCACGAGAATCTTATCAATCTTGATATGGTCCATATCCAAAACTTCTATTTCCAGGCCTTTCCAGAGAATTTTTTCGCCAGATTCCGGGATATGATTAAGCTCTTGTAAGATCAATCCTCCAATAGTATTGATTCCCTCCAATTCATTTGTGCCTTCAATGTCAAAACGCATAATGAACTCGGCCAATGGATACTGCCCGTCAACTATCCATGACCCATCATCCCGCTCTAAAATTTGATACTCTTCATTATAGAACTCGGAGACATCTCCAACCAACGCCTGGAGGATGTCATCCATGGTTACAATACCCAATACTAGTCCATATTCATTGGTTACAAGGGCATAATGCACTTTCGACGTTTTAAACTTCTCTAATGCACTATACGCTGATGTATTTTCCGATAAGAAATGGGCGTGCTTCAATAGGCTTCGGACGTTGACGTTGTCTGACTGTACATGAACAAAAAGATCTTTCAAAGTTAACACGCCAACCAACCCATCCTTGTCCTTTTCATATACTGGATAAATTCTGTGAAGATCTTTGTTTATGATTTCTCGTATCGCCTTAAAGTCATCGTCAACGTTAATAAATACAAGGTCACTGCGCGGTGTCATTAAGGAGCTGATCTTTCTGTCTCCAAGTGAAAAGACTCTTTCAACAATGTCTTGTTCAATTTTCTGGATCTCGCCAACTCGCATGCTCTCCTGGATAATTGATTTTATCTCTTCTTCCGTGATGTTGTTTTTCTTGGAGAGTTTAATGCCAAGTATTTTTAGAATTAAATCAGACGTATGGGTCAGTATCCAAACAAACGGAAAAGTTAATGAAGAAAGAAGCCTCATGGAAGGAGCGACACGAAGGGAGATTGCTTCAGGGTTAGATAGACCGATCCGTTTCGGTACAAGTTCCCCCAAAACCAATGAACAATAAGTGATGCTCAGTAAGACAATTGTGACAGCCAATCCATCGGCGAATGATTTTACTGCTTCAAACTGTGAGAGCCAATTTTCTAAGTCATTAGTAATATTCTCCCCACTATAAATACCAGTAAGCAAGCCTATCAGCGTAATTCCAATTTGAACTGTTGACAAAAATCGTGTTGGAGATCTTGCCAGATCTATTGCTGCTTGTGCACCTTGCTTTCCTAGTTTCAAAGCAGCCTCAAGACGAACTTTCCGGGACGACACCAATGCAATTTCAGACATTGCAAAAATACCGTTCACCAGGATTAGCGCTAAAATAATGAGCAATTCCATTTCAATTTCCTTAATACTTGTATCCTTACCTTGATTCGAGCCATACTTTCCTTCTTACTTCCTAAAATTAACCCAAACTTTCAAATACGACGTGCTAACATCCACGTACTACCCAATCCTTAGGGTTTGTTTTTGCGTAGCCATTAATAATAAATTTTGAACCCGATATTTGAAACATTTTCTCGAGACAGAGCGTGCCAATCGACTCTTGCGATTGTACTGACAGACCATCAAAGATGTGCAAAATGTCATCGGCAAGACATCGCATGCTAAACCTTAACATTTTCTTTGTTTAAACGAAGGATATGAGAACACGCAGAACAACAATTTACCTGACTTCAATACTATGCGTTTTGGTGCTCCAGGCAGCCCATGCGCAACAAGAAGTATTTTTAAAATCCGATGCAGCTATACAGGGATATGATCCAGTAGCCTACTTTAAGGATTCAAAGCCTGTGAAGGGTAAGCGCGAGTTCACTTACGCATGGAAGGGAGGCAAATGGCATTTTGCAAGTCTGGAAAACTTGAACGATTTCAAGGCCAATCCAGAAAAATTCGCTCCACAATTTGGGGGATACTGCGCATACGGTGTGGCTGATGGACATAAAGCCTCCACATCTCCTGACGCCTGGACGATAGTTGATGGGAAACTGTATCTGAACTACGACAAAGGTGTGCGTGACCTCTGGAGGAAGGACCAAAAAGCTTTCATTATAAAAGCCAATGAAAACTGGCCAACGGTGAAATTAGAAAAAGACTAACGCCTGCAGAGTCTCCAATTCTCTAAATATGGAATAACCATTCTCCGTATTTGGTATCAGCTGCATTAAAATCGCGACGCTTGTAAAACTTCTTGTTCAACATCATAACGGTTTCACAATTTTCGAGCGATAAATTCTTGAACCCTTCGGCTGCGCCTTGAAGTGTGAATCCCGATTTTTGCCAGCAAGCGATGGTAAGCTTCTTTTGCTTGCTCATGAAAACACCATGCGGATATATCAATCGGTAGCCATTTTCTCCGGCCAACTTGACGCTACAAATGCTTCGTGAATTGGAGGCCGCCCAGAGCTGTTTTGTGAATGCCTCGAGATTACCTAACAGTAACGACATAATCTTCCTTTGGTACCAGTCTACCAAAGGGCTTCAACGCATACCCATGGGTGGAGGCAAATCTCTCAAATGATCCGGCGTGAACTTCATCAACTGATACAAGAAGTCCTCCGCTGGTTTGAGGGTCTGCCAGTAAAACCTTTTGGTCTTCTGAAATGGGACTTACTTTTTGTTGATAACTGTCCCAATTGCGAATTGTTCCGCCCGGTATGCATTTTTGTTTGATGTAGGGATCCAGGAATTCAAATCTGGGAATCTTCGCGAACTCGATTTCGGCGGATAGGCTGCTGCCTTCACACAACTCGCACAAATGGCCTAGTAAACCAAATCCTGTTACGTCGGTCATGGCGTTGACAAACTGTAGCTTACCCAGTTCGCCTCCTATTGCATTAAGCATGAGCATCGTGTCAGTGGCGGCAGTAATATGTTCTGGTATAACGGCATTTTTTTTCTGCGCTGTCGTGGTAATGCCAATACCTAGTGGTTTCGTAAGATAGAGCAACGAGCCAACTTTGCCAGAATTGTTTCTCTTCAGATTTTCTTGTTTGACTAAGCCAGTCACTGCAAGCCCAAACACAGGCTCAGGACAATCGATGCTGTGACCTCCGGCCAACGGTATGCCCGCTCGCTCGCATACACTCCGACTCCCTTCCAGAACCTTCTTTGCGACGGCCGTTGGAATCTTGTTTACAGGCCATCCGAGAATGGCTACGGCCATAACGGGTTCGCCTCCCATAGCATACACGTCACTGATTGCATTCACAGATGCAATGGCCCCGAATGTAAATGCATCGTCGACAATGGGCATGAAAAAATCTGTAGTACTGATAACACACGTTCCATTCCCCAAATCAAAAACTGCAGCATCATCTTTCGACTCGTTACCAACAAGAAGACTTGTAAACACCGTTTTGGGTACTTCGGAATGTAGGATTGAATCAAGGACGGCCGGTGAAATTTTGCAGCCGCATCCGGCGCCATGACTGTATTGCGTAAGCCTTATGTCGTCCATAGGCTGCACTAGAAGTTGGGTGACAACAAATATTTCGAATAGAAATCATCGATTACCTTCACCGCATCCTGGGGTGTATCCACCACGTTAAACAAGTTATCGTCGGTGCGTCCTATCATACCTTCTTCCATCAGCACTTTTGACCACCATTCCACGAGGCCCTTCCAAAACTTTTTACCCACCAGCACTATTGGGAAACGTCCGATCTTTTTAGTTTGTATCAGAGTAAGGGCTTCCGTTAACTCATCCAGTGTACCGAACCCGCCCGGCATGACAATGAATCCCTGCGAATATTTCATGAACATCACTTTGCGTACAAAAAAATAGTCGAATGATATCAATTTGTCTGGATCAATGTAAACATTTCCTTTTTGTTCGTGTGGAAGGTAAATATTAAGGCCAACAGATTTACCTTTTGCGCGGTGAGCACCTCTATTACCGGCTTCCATAATGCCTGGCCCTCCGCCAGTAATTACGCCATAGCCGTGCTGGACAAGTTGAAAAGCTATCTCTTCAGCTGTTTTATAATACGGATTGCTGGGTCTAACGCGCGCTGAACCAAAGATCGTTACACATGGTCCGATCTTCGCCAGCTTTTCCAGGCCTTCCACAAACTCCGACATTACCTTGAATATCATCCAACTGTTTGCACCCTTTATCTCCGCCCAATCCTTATCCTTAAACGCCTGTCTGATCTTCTGTTCTTCCTCCAACTCTTCTTGCGTCATTACCGTACTAATATTTTTTTTCTTCGATTTCATGTATTGATTCATTTGCAGAAATTTATTGCCACAATCCTTTTATGGAAACTTTGGCGTATGCCTTTCTTGACTTAAATTGAACAGCACAGCGAATATACAAGTATGAAGTGGAAAACAAGCAACCTGAAAACTACCCTTATTATCGTGCTTCTTACCTTGTACATAATCGGTTGTAAAACGGAAAAAAATAAAACCGCTGGCATCGAAAGTCCTGCCGACACAACCTGGGCTCTGCTGCCTTTCACAAAGGTTGACAGCGTCAATCCCGTGCTGCTTCCGGGAGAGAATTCCTTCTTATGTCCCATTCTTAAACGCCAGGTGCGATGGGATGAGAAAGATGTCTTTAATCCTGCCGCAGTTGTGCGTGACGGCAAGGTTCACATGATATTCAGGGCCGAAGACAAGATAGGCAAGTTTGCCGGTACCTCGAGGCTTGGACTTGCCACAAGCGAGGATGGCCTCCATTTTACCAAAATGAAATCGCCTGTATTTTTCCCGGACAACGACAGCTTGAAAGTATACGAGTGGGAGGGTGGTGTGGAGGATCCCAGAATTGTTGAATCGGAAGACAGTTTGTACATCATGACGTACACTGCGTACGACGGAAGCGTTGCAAGGCTTATGCTAGCCACGTCAAAAGACTTACAGCATTGGACAAAATTAGGCACGGTCCTTCAAGGTCGATATAAAAACACGTGGAGCAAATCAGGTGCTATCGTCGCTGAACAGCATGGCTCTAAAACAATTGCAACAAAGGTTGGCGGCAAATACTGGATGTATTTCGGAGATACCGATTTGTTTGTGGCAACCTCTGATGATTTGATTCACTGGACTCCAATAGAAGAAGGTGGGCAGCTGAAATCCGTGCTTAAACCAAGGAAGGGCTATTTTGACAGCCGTTTGGTTGAAAGTGGTCCTTACGCTTTGCTGGGCGAGCAAGGCATTGTACTTATTTATAACGGTATGAATCACGATATCCAGGGCGATTCAACCCTTAGCCCAGGCGCATACTGCCTGGGTCAGGCGCTATTTAGCGGGGACGATCCTTCAAAGGTTATCGGACGGCTTGAGAAATATTTTATTAAACCCGATAAATCCTACGAAGTGTCAGGACAGATTAATCATGTGTGTTTTGCAGAAGGAATGGTCCGATTCAAGAACCGATGGTTTATGTACTATGGCACTGCCGATTCAAAGATCGCTGTGGCCGTAAGGTGACATGGTTGTAGAATAACAATCAATAAGATCAATCTCTCGTCATGAGGTCTCGCAATGCGTCCTCCAGATTATGATACTTGAACTCGAAGCCGGCAGCCTGAATTTTTTGGGAGGAAATTTTCGCACCCTTTAATACAAGCTCTGACATTTCTCCAAACATAATTTTCAAAACGATGGCTGGCGCGTTTGGAAGCAGGACCGGTTTATTCATAGCCTTCGCAAGCTGGTAAATGAACTCTCTATTTGTAACAGGGCTGGGAGCAACCGCATTGTATGGGCCATTCATGTGTTTATCTTGAATAGCTTTTACATATATGTTGACAAGATCGTCGATGTGTATCCAGCTAAGAAATTGTTTCCCCGATCCAAGAGGGGCAGCCACAAAATATTTTACGGGGCCCGCCAATTCTTTTAAAACTCCTCCCTCCGGGGTCAGGGGTATTCCGGTTCGGATTTTCACAACGCGTATCCCTAACGTGGCGATCGCGTCGACTGCCTCTTCCCATTGACGCACGACATCTGCAAGAAATCCAGAGCCAGGATTCCGGCTCTCAGTTATAAAAGATTCATTATCGTCCGTGCCGTAGTAGCCAATCGCAGACGCGGATACAAAGTTCTTTATCTTGTGTTCCCTGCTTTTTAATTCATCGTATAACAACCGCGTTGAGTCCACGCGGCTTCTAAGAATTTCTTGCTTGCGTTTTTCCGTCCATCGCTTGTCGCCAATATTCGTACCGGCCAAATGGACAATAGTGTCCATCTTCTTGAATGCGTCCTGACCGAGCTGATGCTTCTCAATATTCCAAAAAAAGGTTTGCGTCTTGTCTGTCCGGGGAGCCCGGCTGAGGTGAGCCACTAAGAAACCCAACTTCTGCAACTGCGCGGTTAGATGGGAGCCAATGAGACCCGAACCTCCCGTGATTAAAATATTTTCCTTCACCTGCCTACCTGTATTAATGAACTCTTTGGTAAAAGACTAGTCTAACAAGAAGCCTCTCACTAAAGTTTTGAAACGGCGGCAAAAAATACAAGCTGTTCGTAATAATTTGGGCCAGTATCCAAGTTTGTTTGCTAATTCATCAATCTAGCTGCAGTTAGATCGGGTTGCTCAGAGCAAGCACTTTCGACCACACATTTTACCATCCTCAAATTTATAGCAGTTAACGTTTTAATTTCAACTTTTCCGGCTTGGCAAATGAAATTTGTCGTCTCTGAAATTATTCAAAAATCCTAAATTCAAATCAACAGAACCTAAGTAAAAATTAAAAGGTATAGCCTAGACTCACACTGAGTTCTGTTGCTGGAGCAATGGTAGAAAAAAATCTATCCTGTGCACCAAAGGATTGATAAACCGATTCCTTTT
>JAICGJ010000260.1 GCA_025923195.1 Chryseolinea sp. | reverse complement strand
TTTGTCTTGACCGTGCCTTCGCCGACCGCGTGTGCTAAAGCTATAGCGGTGGCGCTTAAGCGGCTACGTGCAGGCAGGCACAAAAAGAACCAAAAAAGTCAAGAGCCAAATATGCCTGCCTGCTGGAGCTTTAGCGTAGGCATGGCTTCCCCGCACATGCCGGGCCACCCCCGCATTTGGCTCGGGCCAGCGCGCCGGCACGGAATGAAGTCTTGCGCTTTGAATGAGTCGCGCTTAGCAGTATTTCAGTTATCCACTGTTAATCGCAGAGTATCTTTATGACGATCTTATTTTTTGCAGTAAAGACTCAGTAAAGGTGTTCAATTTTATTTTGGGGCCTTTGCGAATTCTCTTTTACGCCCTTTGCGTGAACCGGTATTCCAGTTCTATCAAAGTCGCGAAGGCGCAAGGAATCAGGACTTCTCATCGGTCCCAAAGTCTTGGTCGTGCAGGTTTAATCAATGTCAATAGGGGTAACGGCAAAAACGAGAGAACGCAAAGTAAATGTCGAACATAGATCAAGCTACAAATGAAGAAACGCACCAAAATCGCTGAGAAATGGTAAAATCCGTAATGGAAACAATCTGACGATTTCACAAACCTAGGATCGAGCGTCAATCGTCAATCTAAAATCTAAAATCCCTGCAGTAAAACCTTTTGTGCTCTCATCCGCCATCCACTTTTATCGTGGCAGCAATGGAGTCTCTTCGATGTGCCGCTTGCTGAATTTTTATTTTCCGTTTATAAAGCATTTCGAGGAACGTCTGCTGGCGGGGTTTGGCGAGAGTATCAGCGTGCATAATTGAATCTTGCCTAAAAATCATCTTTTCGATTTCGGCCCACAGATCATCATCAAGCTCATACAGGTCGCATTGCAGCTCCTCCTGCAACTCATAGGGTAGCGGTTTGAATCGTGAATTGGAAATTGCCTTGAAGGATCGATCTTGATTCACTTCCTTTAAAAAATATGCTGCTATGGGCAATGCAGTATTAGATCCTTGCCCAAGTTTCGTATTCCGGAACCGTATACGCGGGTCATCAGCGCCAACCCACGTGCCGATAGCCAACTTCGGCGTGATGGCCATGAACCACCCGTCAGCATTTGCCTGCGTCGTGCCGGTTTTGCCCGCCACATCGGTATATACGCCGTATTTCCAGCGCAAGCGTGAAGCAGTACCTTCATGTACAACGGTCTGCATAAGTTGCCTGACAAGCAAGGCCGTCTCTTTTGATACAGCACGCTGCCCTGATCCCTTTGGCTTAAAGTCAGCATAGACCTTGCCTTCCAGATCGCTGATCGACCTTATATAATAAGGCAAATTGGTTACACCTTCATTTGCCAAACAGGCATAGGCGGTCGTCATTTCCATCAATGAAATCGAAGAGGATCCCAACGCAATTGAAGGCACGTCCGGCAATTCACTGGTTATCCCCATCTTCCTTGCCAGTGCGATAGTATTCATGACACCAGCATCCTGAATTAGCTTGACAGCCACCGTATTGACCGAATAGGCAAGCGCACCACGCATGGAGTACTGGACATTATAGTCGTTCTGCATATTCCGGGGCGTCCATTTTACGCCTTCTTTATCGATGTAGGTTTCCTGCTCCGCAGAATACAATTCACAAGGCAGAATACCTTCCTCGATCGCCATCGCATATACAATAGGCTTAAAAATAGAACCCACCTGCCGTTTTGTGCTGGTTTTAACATGATCATATTGATAGAAATCATGCTCAATACCGCCGACCCAGGCCTTCACTTCTCCGGTCCCTGGCTCCATGGCCATAAATCCGGCATTCAAATATTGTAGATGATGTTTGATAGAATCAATAGGACTTGCCTTGACATCCTTTCCACCTTCCCACGTAAACAGCCGCATTGGAATGCGCTTCTCCATTACGTCCATGATCTGTTTTTCGGAAAGGCCTTGCTTCTTTAGTCGCTGATACCGTGGCGATCTTTGTATAGCCTCCTGAACCAGCCATTCTTTTCCCTTCCAGGGCAACTCTTTTCCCCAGTGCTCAAAGAACTGTTTTTGTACTTCTGCCATCTGCAGTACCATAGCCTTTTCAGCATATGACTGAAGCTTGGAATCGATTGTTGTGTAGATCCTCAAGCCATCCGTATATAAATTGTATGGTGTTCCGTCTTCCTTAGTGTGCGACTTGCACCAGGCTATCAACTCCGCCTTTAAGTATTCACGAAAATAAGGTGCAAGGCCCTGATGGTGAGATATTTTATTGTATTGCAATCCCAACGGCAATTTCTTCAACGAATCAGCCTTTTGTTCGTCCAGAAAGTTGTATTTCACCATCTGCGACAAAACTACATTCCTTCTTTCCAAAGCCCGCTTCGGGAAAAGCCTGGGGTTATAGTTGTGCGTGGCCTTGAGTTGCCCGACGAGCATGGCTGCTTGCTCTGTATTCAACGTGTCTGCTGTCGTCGAATAAAACCGTTTTGCTGCGGCTTGTATGCCAAATGTGTTGTCTGCGAATGGAATGGTATTAAGGTAAAGTGTAAGCAGGTCCTTCTTGGGATAAATATTTTCGAGCCGGTATGCGGTGGTAACTTCCCGAAGTTTGTTCACCAGTAGTGACAGCACCCAGTAACGTTTTCGGGGATAAAGATTCTTGGCTAACTGTTGCGATAATGTGCTTCCGCCGCCTGCGGATTCATCCTGCAAGAAAATAGACTTAACTACGACCCGCCCCAGACTCATAAAGTCAATGCCCTCGTGTTCATAAAACCTGACATCTTCGGTAGCAATAAGTGCGTTAATCACTTCGGTTGAGATATTTTCGAAGGACACCTCTGTGCGGTCCTGAATGTAATAGCGGCCCAGTAAGACACTGTCCGCACTGAATACTTCTGAGGCTACCTGGTTTTGTATCGTGCGCAATTCGCGCCTACTGGGTGTTTCCACCCATACAACCGTTAAGAGGATAATTGTAAATAGGGCCGGAGGGCCGGCTATAATGGTCCATCTTCGGGCCCTCGGGTGAGTCTTGAAGTAATAAATTGCCTTTTCATAACGAACCCTTAACGCATGAAGAAGGGGTTGCAACTTCTCAATAGCGATAAAAAACGAGTCACGAATGAAATATTTAAGCTTCTCTATGAATGACTGCATAACCGATACACCACCAAATCAAGCGCGGAATTTAGTATGTCAGGAACTAGACCGCAAGTGTTCCCCGATGCTTAACAGAAAAATCCGAAATAAGTTACCTTAGGGCAGGCTTTTACGGGCCGATCGGATAATCAAATTTTTGACGTTGTCACTGTGGAAAGTATAAGTTTTATTCTGCGTCGGGGCATCTCTAAAACAAAATCGATATTATTGGTATTTAATTTAAAGGGTACGAATTCGTTGGAAATATAATCATGGCGGATGGCAAATCGGTATTGAACGACAATCTTCATTGGTACAAGGACGCAATAATTTATGAACTGCATATCAAGGCATTCCGTGATGGCAATGGCGATGGTATTGGGGATTTTGTGGGATTGCTCGAAAAACTTGATTACCTGCATGACCTTGGAATTACTGCGATTTGGGTACTTCCTTTCTATCCATCGCCGCAAAAGGATGACGGATATGATATCGCGGACTATTACACGATAAATCCAGCCTATGGCGACATAAAACAATTCAAGCAATTTCTGAAGGAGGCGCATCAGCGCGATCTTAAGGTCATTACCGAACTTGTTATTAACCACACGTCCGACCAGCATCCATGGTTTCAACGGGCTCGTAAGGCGCCAAAAAATTCGCCGCACAGGAATTTTTATGTGTGGACCGATGATCCAAATCAGTATAAAGACGTCAGAATTATTTTCCAGGATTTTGAAGGCTCAAACTGGTCTTGGGATCCGATTGCGCAACAATATTACTGGCACCGGTTTTTTCATCATCAGCCAGATCTCAACTATGATAATCCCATGGTCCAGGAGGAGGTATTTAAAATTTTGGACTATTGGTGCAGCATGGGCGTTGACGGTTTCCGTCTTGATGCAGTGCCCTATCTTTTTGAGCGGGAAGGTACTAATGGCGAGAATCTTCCGGAGACCCACGCTTTCCTGAAGAAATTGCGGAAACATATTGATGAAAAGTTTCCGGGGACTTTGCTGCTCGCTGAAGCAAACATGTGGCCGGAAGATTCAGCATCTTATTTTGGCGATGGCGATGAATGCCATATGAACTACCATTTCCCTGTGATGCCGCGTATGTTCATGGCGTTGCAAACGGAGGACCGTTATCCTATCACCGATATTTTTGAACAGACCCCTGAAATACCAGCTAACTGCCAATGGGCAATTTTTCTTCGCAATCACGATGAGCTGACCTTGGAAATGGTTACCGATGAGGAGCGAGACTATATGTACAAGGTCTATGTTAAGGATCCGAAGGCAAAAATAAATCTAGGCATCCGTCACCGGCTTGCACCACTCATGGGCAACAATCGGAAAAAAATTCAATTGCTGGGATACTTGTTATTTTCGCTCAAAGGTACACCGGTTCTTTACTATGGCGATGAGATTGGCATGGGGGATAACTTTTATCTTGGTGACCGCGATGGAGTTCGAACTCCGATGCAGTGGACATCGGATCGCAATGCAGGCTTTTCAGAAGCAAACCCACACCAACTTTACCTCCCAGTCATACTTGATCCCGAGTATCACTACGAGTTTGTGAATGTCGAGATGCAAAACAGAAATACATCCTCATTGTTGTGGTGGACGAAAAGGATTATAGATAAGCGTAAGCAATACAAAGCGTTCGGCCACGGCGACATGAAGTTTATCTATTCGGAGAATCCAAAGATTCTTTCGTTTACGCGTAGCTACGAAGAGGAAACAATTTTAGTGGTGGTGAATCTTTCGCGATACACGCAGCCTGCAGAACTGGACCTTGAAATTTATAAGGGATATATACCAGTAGAAATTTTTAGCAAGAACAAATTTCCGTCGATAAAAGGGGATACAGCCTATTTTCTGACGCTTGGAGGCCATGACTGCATGTGGTTTGCACTTGAAAAAGCGCACCCTGATTCGCACGTACCCAAGGCGTTGCCTATGCTGGAAATTCAGACCTGGAAAGGATTGCTGGACGCCGAGCTGCTGGAAACATTGGAAGAGAAGGTGCTTTACAATTATATGCTCAAGATGCGGTGGTTTGGTGGCAAAGGGCGAGTAATTGAAAGCATAAAAATCATAAAACATGCGCGTATCCCCATGCAAGACGACTATGCGCTCATCCTACTCATCGAGGTACATTATGATAGCGGCCTTCCGGAAACATACCAGTTACCCGTTGCCTTTGGAAAAGGACAGCTTGGGAACAAGATCGCTGAAAACTGTCCTCAATCGGTCATTTGCCGGCTAAGGATAGGAGCTGAGGACGGCATACTCTATGACGCAATTTATGGATACGATTTTCAGCACGTTGTTTTCTATAAAATGGCTCAAAATCAAAGTATTTCACTGAAGAATAGTGAAATAGACTTTTATGGAAATAAGAATCTTAAAAAGCATCTACAGGAGCATTCCAAGATACAACCTAAGGTGCTTTCAGGGGAACAAAGCAATAGTTCTATCATATATGATAATCGTTATTTTCTAAAAATTTACCGCAAGGTAGATCGCGCTATTAATCCAGACCTTGAAATTGTCCAGTTCCTCACCGAACACGCAAAATTCAAAAATGTACCGCCCTTTGTTGGTGCGGTTGAATGGAAGTATGAAAATGCCGGCATGGTTCTCGCGCTCATGCAGGAGGTAGTGGAAAACAGCGGCGACGCCTGGACATACATGCTCGACAGGCTGGACAATTTCAATGAGCGAATACTCTCCGACAAGGAAGCCAAGTCATTGCCTGAGTTAGTGGGAAATATTCTTGAACCCGTCCGTTATGAAGACATGCCTGGGGAAATGAAAGAACTCCTGGAAGGCCCCGTGGCCGAAAGAGCTAACCTGCTGGGTATACGTACGGGAGAGATGCACCTCGCGCTCGCATCCGGCGCGGATTTTCCGAATTTTGCTCCGGAACCTTATTCCCTGCATTATCAGAGATCATTGTACGCAGGACTTCAATCCCTCGTGCGGGGAACTTTTAGCAATCAAAGCCGGAACCTCTCCAAACTTCCCACTGAAATGAAGCAGGAGGCAGAACACGTCCTGGGCTTGAAAGAGGAGATCCTTCAAGTCTTCAAAAACATTTATAAGAAAAAAATCGATGTAGTTAAGATCCGGATTCATGGAGACTATCATCTTGGGCAGTTACTTTTTACTGGCAAAGACTTCGTCATAACAGATTTCGAAGGTGAACCCGCGCGGAGTTACAGCGAGCGAAGGCTAAAAAGGTCACCACTGCGCGATGTCGCCGGAATGATCCGCTCTTTTCATTATGCTGCCTATGGGGGATTGTTCCTGGACAATCAAATACGAAAGGAAGATATTAGCAGGCTGGAGCCTTATGCGGAACAGTGGTATCATTACATGAGTGGATTCTTTATGAAAGCATACCTCGAGACTGTTAAAGGCAGTGGTTTCATCCCGAAGTCGAAGGAGGACCTGAACACACTAATGACGACATTCCTTCTGGAGAAAGCTATCTATGAATTGAACTATGAATTAAACAATCGGCCAAATTGGGTAGTCATACCGTTGCGTGGAATAAAAGAGCTTGTGGGAAGCACTCAATCAACCGACGTCCTGGTTTAGGCTCTAACTTTTTCACTTATCACTTTTCACTTATTTCCATCTTAAACCATTTCATGGCATTCTCCCTGTAAATTCTGTCAATCACTTTTTTGGGGAGCATCAACCCTTGAAATTCTCCATTAACGTGCGGAGAGGTCAGCATTGCATCTGTCACAAAGTATTTCCAATCGTTAACCCAGCTGGTATGCAGGTCTTTTTTTTCATTTTCTGGATTTGAGTCAGGCGAAATACCCGAGTCGGTCGCATAAATGAGCCGGTCTTGATATTTAATAACGAAGTCCCGTACCTTTTCGCGATTGAGCTTTGTTTGATGCTGAAGGTGTGGAATCCGTGCGGCCAGGTCCACCGCCATGTTAGGAAATTTATCCAATCGTTTTGCAAGCTCATC
>JAICGJ010000259.1 GCA_025923195.1 Chryseolinea sp. | reverse complement strand
TAGTGGGCGCAATTGGGCTTTTTGTTCTTCTGCTAGCATGCATCAATTTTATGAATCTTAGTACTGCCCGTTCTGAGAGGCGCGCCAAGGAAGTAGGTATTCGAAAAACAATTGGTTCAGTGCGAAGTCAATTGGTCAAGCAGTTCCTGAGCGAATCTTTCCTGATAGTTTTCTTTGCCTTCATAGTGGCTGTAGGTCTCACCTTCCTTTCATTGCCTTGGTTCAACAATATCGCGACTAAGCAAATTACGATGCCGTGGACGAATGTCTGGTTCTGGCTGGCATGCGGTGCTTTCGTGGTTCTGACCAGTCTAATGGCGGGATCATACCCTGCATTCTACCTATCATCCGTCAATCCCATCAAGGCGCTAAAGGGACCCTTTCGCATGGGATCGCTCTCCGCGCTTCCGCGCAAAGTGCTCGTGGTATTTCAATTTTCAATTTCCATTATCCTGATTATCGGTACGGCTATTGTTCACCAACAAATTCAATACGCCAAGAACAGGCCGGTGGGCTATGATAGGGAAGGATTGATCATGATCAGGAAAAAGTCAAACGATTTCGATGGCAAATATGACGCATTGCGAACTGAACTGAAAAACACCGGTGCAGTGTTTGAAGTGTCGGAGTCCATGGGGCCTGTCACAGAAGCAGTATCCGGAAATAATGGCTGGGACTGGGATGGACGCGATCCCAACATCGATGAAAGTTTTGTCACCCTAGCTGTTTCGCATTTACATGGTAAGACGGCCGGCTGGCAATTCGTAAGAGGTCGTGATTTTGATCCTGCCGTTCCCAGCGACTCTTCGAGCATTGTTATTAACGAGGCCGCTTTAAAATTTATGGGACTAAAAGATCCAATCGGCGAGCCCGTATCCTGGACTTGGTGGTCTGACAACAGCCGTGTGATGAACTATAAGATTATTGGTATAATTAAGGATCTGGTGATGGACTCTCCATACGCCCCCAGCCAACCCTCTATTTTCTATCTGAAGGGGCATAACGGTACGCCTAACTGGATCAATATTAGAATCAATCCTCAACTTAGTGCGAGCGAAGCGCTTCAAAAAATTGAAGCAGTATTCAAGAAAATTATTCCCGCAGTACCATTCGAATATCAGTTTGCTGACGAGCAATATGCCCGGAAGTTCGGTAAAGAAGAACGGATCGCGAACCTGGCCTCCTTTTTTGCGGCGTTGGCCATTCTTATTAGCTGCCTGGGACTGCTTGGACTCTCTTCGTTCGTGGCTGAACAACGTACGAAAGAAATTGGCATCCGCAAGGTACTTGGGGCATCTGTTGCCAGTCTGTGGAGGATGTTGTCGAAGGATTTTGTGCTGTTGATTGTCATCGCCTGCCTGGTAGCCAGTCCGCTGGCCTATTACTTCTTCCTGGAAAACTGGTTGATGAAATTCGAATATCGCACGGAGATCTCAATGTGGATCTTCATACTGACAGGATTGGGAGCTGTGATCGCTACATTGTTGACGGTTAGTTTCCAGGCTATTAAAGCGGCGCTAATGAACCCGGTGAAGAGCCTACGCTCCGAGTGAGCTTCGGCCCTCGCTGAGAGCCTACGCTCAGAGTAATAGTTATGAGTTAATAGTTATCCGTTAGTCGTGGGTGTGGGTTTGGGTGTGGCGCTCGATTAACGACATGACACGCTAAAAAACTAATAACGAGTAATTGATAACGAATAACGGATAACGGATAACGAATAACGGATAACGGATAACGGATAACGAATAACGGATAACGAATAACGAATAACGAATAACGAATAACGAATAAAAAATGCAAAAACCTCCACGTCTTTTCCTTCGCTTCTTCCGCTGGTTCTGCCGCGAAGATTGTCTTGAGGAGATTGAAGGAGACTTAAGAGAGGTTTTTAAGAAACAATATCAGAGTTCTCCGCTGAAAGCAAAATGGAAATTTGCATGGAATGTATTGAAATACTTCAGACCAGAGTTTATCCGCTCGTTCAAATCAAATTATCACGCTAACCCAACCGTTATGTTCCGTCATAATCTTCTGATCACGTACCGAAGCTTCCAGCGATATAAGAGTTCATTCTTCATCAACCTCATTGGCCTTTCTTCCGGCTTAGCCTGTGGGTTGTTGATCTACCTATGGGTGATGGACGAATTGAGCATGGACAAGTTTCATGAAAAAGATTCGCAATTATTCCAGGTTTTTCAAACCTTGGGGGCGGGCGGCAATTCCGAAACCATTGAGTATACACCGGGGATTCTGGCAAAAACCCTTGCCGAAGAAATGCCTGAAGTGGAACTTGCGGCCGCGATCGTCCCGTCGTATTGGTTCTCCAGCCAGGGAATTATATCCGTTGGTGACAGACGTTTCAAGGTAGCACCGCAGTACGTCAGCAGGGACTTTTTCGAAGTTTTTACATATCCTCTAGTGGAAGGAAATAAAAATGAGCTGCTTGCCAACAAACAGGCGGTTCTGGTGTCAGAGTCCTTGTGCATGCGGCTATTTCAAACGACGACCGGCGTATTAGGAAAAAATATACAATGGAGCCACGAGGGCATTAGCGGAGACTATTTTGTTACGGGGGTATTTAAAGATGTACCGATCAATTCGACAGCCAAATTTGATGTTATTTTTAATTATGAACTGTTCCTGGAAAACCGACCCAGTCTGCAAAACTGGTGGAATAGTGACCCTTGTACATACGTAATCTTAAAGAAGGGAACAGACCTTGACGCCTTCAACGCCAAGATTGAAGGGTTAAAGAGACAAAAAACACAAAATCCTGAAGAAGGAACTTTTGCAGCGCAACAATATTCGTCAAAGTATCTCTACGGCCATTATCAATTAGAACGCGGGGGATACGGCGGAGGCAGAATTCAATATGTAAGATTGTTCTCTGTCATTGCCATCTTCGTACTCGCAATTGCCTGCATCAACTTCATGAATTTGTCCACTGCACGGGCCTCGCGAAGGTTGAAGGAAATTGGCATCAAGAAAGCAGTTGGTGCCGGACGAAGGGCTCTTGTCTTTCAGTACCTGGGAGAAGCCATGTTGATGACTTTCGTGTCGTTGCTAGTTTCAATTACGCTGGTGTACTTGCTGCTTCCAACTTTCAACAACGTCACCGCTAAGCAGCTTTCCTTCCAACTGGATCAAACGATGGTCCTTTCACTTATCGGTATTGTCGCAGTAACAGGGCTTATGTCAGGTAGCTATCCTGCATTATACCTGTCGGGCTTCAATCCTGTGGCAGTGCTAAAAGGGAAACTGGCAACCTCGATGGGAGAGGTGTGGATGCGTAGGGGACTCGTAATTTTTCAATTCACGTTGTCTGTCATCCTAATTGCATCGGTTTTGGTGGTGTATAAACAAATTCAGTTCATACAATGGAAAAACCTGGGCTACAGCCGGGATAACATCATCACCTTTGAATTTGAATGGAAAAGCGAAGGAAGCCTGCTTCCTTTCCTGTCAGAAATAGGAAAGATACCAGGCGTTATTAATTCATCATGTTATTATCACAATCTCCTCGGTGATCATGGTGGTACAGGGGATGTTCATTGGGAAGGTAAAGATCCCAATTTCAAAATGGGTTTTGCAAACCTGGAGGTAGGTTTTGATTTTATTGAAACACTTGGAATTGAAATAGCAGAAGGCAGAGCTTTCTCCAGGGATATCGCACCTAACCGGCAGATTATATTCAACGAAGAAGCTATCCGCAAAATGGGAATTGAGGAACCCGTTGGAAAAACCGTCAAGCTTTGGGGGGAAGAGAAGCAGATCGTTGGCGTAGTCAGAGATTTCAATTTCGAATCACTTTATGAAGACATACAGCCGTGCTTCTTGCAGGTCATTCCAGAGTTGCCAAACGCGATAGTAAAAATCAAAGGTGGCACAGAACAGGCCTCTCTTGAACAATTGGAAAAGCTCTTTCATAAATTCAGTCCAGGTCTTCCTTTCGAATATAAATTTCTGGATAGTCAATACCAGTCCCTCTATGCCGCTGAGCAACGTGTAAGCATCTTATCCAGATACTTTGCTGGCATCGCTATTTTGATCTCGTGTTTAGGTTTGTTCGGACTGGCTGCATTCACGGCTGAGAGAAGAGTCAAGGAAATTGGTATACGCAAAATATTGGGTGCAACAGACTTCGGGATTGTAGGTCTTTTATCCGGGGATTTCACGAAAATGGTATTGATCGCGATTGCTGTGGCGCTGCCCGTCAGTTACCTGATCGGATTGAAGTGGCTTGAAAGTTTTGCGTACCGTGTCGACTTGGAATGGTGGTTCTTTGTGGTTGCGGGATCTGCAGCCCTACTGATTGCTTGGGTTACCGTAAGCCTGCAAACCATAAAGGCGGCGCGGATCAATCCGTCCGAATGTCTTCGAAACGAATAAATATGAGCCCACATCCTCCAAAAAGAGCTTTAAGATTCCTTCGATGGTTTTGCCGCGAAGATTGTCTCGAAGAGATTGAAGGAGACTTAAGGGAAGTTTTTAGAAAGCAATATGAAAATTCTCCCGGCAGGGCTAGATGGAAATTTGCATGGAACGTCATCAGGTATCTTAGGCCGGAGTTTATGAAGTCGTTCAAGAATTCTTATCAACCTCATTTCGGTATGTATAAAAGTCACTTCAAAATCGGATGGAGAAATCTTCTTAAAAATAAAGGATACTCAACGATCAATATCAGCGGGCTTGCCTTAGGAATGATTGTGGTTATGCTGATTGGACTTTGGGTCTTTGATGAGATGACATTTGACCAATACCACAAGAATTATAAACAGATCGCGCAAGTAGTCACCCATGTTTCCATCGACGGAGAAATAGTCACGTACCATTCGCTGCCAATGCCAGTGGCTGAGGAGCTACGCACAAATTATAAGGATTTCACGGCTGTAGCGGCAACGTTGGCACGCGACCGCGTTATCTCTTACCAGGATAAAGTACTTATAAAACGCGGAAGTTATTCGGATTTTGTGTTCCCCGAGATGGCAACTCTGGAAATGAAAAAAGGAACGTATGAATCTTTTAAGGACCGGTCGCATGTGCTCTTATCAGAATCCTTCGCTGCCGCAATTTTCGGCGATGTCGACCCCTTAAACAAGGAAATACGAATTGGCAATTCCGATTTGTCAGTCGTCGGCATTTATGAAGACGTACCGCGCAACTCCACCTTCCATGGTCTTAATTTTATTGCACCCATTGAATTGTTATTCCCAGATGCCGCTGCAATGAACAACTGGCGCAGCAGTTCCTTTCAGATATACACGCAGTTAAATCCCAATTCAACATTCGAAAATGCTTCAGCTAAAATCAGAAACGTAATATTCAACCATACCCAGGAAGCTACGCGGCCACAGCTTCATTTAAACCCGATGGAACGATGGCACTTGTACGAATTCAAAAACGGCCAAAGCGTAGCCAGCCGCCTGGACTTGGTGTATGTTGTTGGTCTTGTCGGTGTCTTTATCCTGATCCTTGCTTGCATAAACTTTGTGAATTTAAGCACAGCCCGATCGGTAAAAAGAGCAAAGGAGATCGGGATTCGAAAATCCCTCGGTTCGATGAAAAGTCAGCTGGTAAACCAATTCCTCTGCGAATCTTTTTTGGTTTCCCTATTTGCCGTTGTGCTTGCGATGGGTTCCGTGGTTTTGCTGTTGCCGTGGTTCAACGGGTTTTCAGGCAAACAAATGGAAATTCCGCTATCCAGCCCATTATTTTGGGCGGTTGCTATTGCGTCGACGATGGTTATCAGTTTGGCGGCTGGCGGCTACCCCGCATTTTATTTGTCTTCAATCAGGCCAATAAAAGTATTAAAAGGTCCCGAACACGGTGGCCATGCTTCCTCCACACCAAGAAGAATTCTCGTGGTGACACAATTCAGTATCTCGGTGATACTCATCGTCGGTACGCTCGTGGTCTACAACCAAATTCAGTTTGTAAAAAATCGCCCTACTGGATATTCGCTCCAGGGATTGATCTACGTGCCCTTCAGAACAGTGGAAATTTTTGAACAATATAATGCCCTTCGTCTTGAGCTTCTCAAAACAAATGCAGTGGAACATGTCAGCCAAAGCTCAAGTCCTACGACGAACATTTTTTCCTCTGCCGATAATTTGAGCTGGGAAGGAAAGGACCCCAGCAGACAACTGCTCTTCGGTACCATTTGCATCGATCCATATTATCATGACGCAGTGTCATGGAAAGTAAAATGGGGACGAAATTTCTCAGCAGAAATCGCCAGTGATACCATGGCCTTCGTTTTCAACGAGACCGCCATACGGCAGATGGGCTTATCAGATCCGATTGGCAAAAGTGTGCAATGGCACGGCAAGAACTGGCACATTATCGGAGTCGTTGAAGATATGGTAATGACTTCCCCTTTCGGCGACGCGATGCCCACTGTATTTATGATCGACAATCGCGAGCGAGCTTTTGGTTTAATGAACATTCGTCTGTCATCGAAACAGCCTTCAGCTGCCTCGCTTGCAGAGGTGGAAAAAGTCTTCAAAAAGCTGGTACCCAAAACCCCATTTGATTATACTTTTGCCGACCAGGAATATGCCACAAAGTTTACCGCTGAAGAAACGGTTGGAAAGCTGGTATTCACATTCACTGTTCTCGCCATTTTCATCAGTTGCCTGGGTCTGCTGGGCCTTGCATCGTTTGTTGCCGAACAACGAACCAAAGAGATTGGAATTCGGAAAGTGCTCGGGGCCAGCGTTGTCCAGATTTGGAGATTGCTTTCATATGAATTTCTGGTACTGGTAATTATTGCATCTGGAGTTGCTATTCCCATCTCTTGGTACGTGATGTCAGATTGGTTGCTGCAATACGACTATCGAATGGACTTGAGCTGGTCACTATTTGCGGCGGCCGCGGGAGCAGCATTAGCGATCACGCTGATCACCGTAAGTTATCATGCGGTGAGCGCGGCAACGATGAATCCGGTGAAGAGCCTTCGCTCAGAGTGAGCTTCGGCCCTCGCAGAGAGCCTACGCTCTGAGTGATAGTTATCAGTTAATAGTTATCCGTTAATCGTGGGTGTGGGGTTGGGTGTGGCGCTCGATTAACGACATCGACACGCTAATAACTAGACTAATAACTAATAACTAATAACTAATAACTAATAATAACTAATAACAGATAAAAAAATGAAAAAACCTCCACGAGTCTTCCTT
>JAICGJ010000258.1 GCA_025923195.1 Chryseolinea sp. | reverse complement strand
TAATACATAGGGTGTACATATATCGAAACTTCGGTAACTCCTTCGTATACTTTTCGAACCGAAACGGGCATGAGGCCCGCCCAGCCGACGATTTCGTCACCGGTTATGGCAACCCATCTCTGATCGGTGCGAAATTTTTTATCCCATGTATTAAAGTCGGGTACCTCCGTTTCAAAGCTGGCATTTCCTGTTTCCAAGCCAAGTCTGTATATGTTGGCGACTGCCTCCCAGTCGCTGCCTTCAAGGCGACGGATCTTTATTTTCATGACTATTCCGATTGTGTCTCTTTAATTCTCGGCACTTCAGGGGCGATAATAACGAAAATCTCTGCTTTAGCGTGTCGGTTTCCGCCCAGCTTCAAATGTTAGTCACATATCGTACACTTGCTGACCATCCGCGGTTTGATAAGAGATTTTACAATGAGTAATGGTTAATTTCAATACATTTCCATTATTTACTATGCTTAAAATAATAATTGTTATACATACACTTATTTGAAATAAGATTATATTTGGCATTCTATTCGGCGACTGAACGAACTTTATGAAGAGAGATCAGCTAGTGATAGGCGTAGATTACGGGACCGACTCGGTCAGGTCTGTATTGGTTGACGCGGAAAACGGTATGGAAGTCTCGGCGGCCGTGTTTTATTATCCAAGGTGGCGAGACAGCCTGTATTGCGATCCGTCCAGAAATCAATTTCGTCAACATCCTAAAGATTATACAGAAGGATTGCAGGCTAGCATCCAGGAATGTCTGAAGCAGGCAGGAGGTTCTGCGGGAAAATATGTAAAGGCGATTTCCGTTGATACCACCGGTTCGACGCCCATCGCGGTGGATGACAAAGGAACTCCGCTTGCGATGCTTCCGGAGTTTGAAAGTAATCCGAATGCCATGTTTGTTTTGTGGAAGGATCATACGGCTACAAAGGAAGCAGCGGAGATAAATGATCATGCCGAAAAATTCGATATAAATTATTTACAATTCGTAGGAGGCATCTACTCATCTGAATGGTTTTGGGCAAAGCTCCTTCATGTGATGAGGCAGGATGAGGCCGTGCGCAAAGCTTGTTTTTCTTGGGTTGAACACTGCGACTGGATTCCATTTCTTCTTACCGGCGGAAAAAACGCAGGTGATATAAAGAGGGGTGTCTGCTCCGCGGGTCACAAAGCGTTGTGGGCAGCAGAGTTTGGCGGATTGCCACCGGACGATTTCTTCTCTACCCTCGATCCTCTGCTCAAAGGGTTTACAGGCCGTTTGTTTAAAGAAACGCATACATCTGACAAGGCTGCAGGAAGATTGTGTCAGGAATGGGCTGATCAACTTGGTCTTTCCACGGACGTTATTGTTGGTATCGGCGCCTTTGATTGCCATATGGGTGCCGTTGGCGGACAAATTGAACCATACCACCTCAGCAAAGTTATGGGCACTTCCACTTGCGACATGATGGTGATTCCTAGGAAGGATATGAAGGATATCCTGGTAAAGGGGATTTGTGGCCAGGTCGATGGCTCCATTATACCGGGGATGATAGGGTTAGAAGCCGGTCAGTCTGCTTTTGGTGATGTCTACGCATGGTTCAAGAATATGTTAGCGTGGCCGTTGAAAGCCCTGTTGGGATCCTCATCCTTGATCAATGCGGAGGTTGCGTCAAAGCTTAAGGATGAAATGTTGGATAAGCTCATCCCTGAATTGACTAGAGGTGCACTATCCATACCGTTGAGCGAGGAAAGCGAGCTGGCGATTGACTGGCTGAACGGACGGAGAACGCCCGATGCCAATCAATTGTTGAAGGGTGCAATAACCGGCTTAAGTCTTGGCAGCGATGCCCCACACCTTTTCAAGGCATGGGTAGAGTCTACCTGCTTTGGGGCCAAAGCGATCGTGGACAGGTTCAATAACGAGCATGTTCCTGTCAAAGGACTGATCGGATTGGGAGGCGTTGCACGCAAGTCACCATATATCATGCAGGTCATGGCCGACGTAATGAACATGCCTATCCGCATTCATAAATCCGAACAGACTTGTGCTTTGGGTGCGGCTATGTTCGGAGCTACAGCTGCCGGCCTTTATAACAAAGTGGAGGATGCAATGATAGAAATGGGCCAGGGTTTTGATCAGGAATTCAGACCTAATCCTAAGGCAGTCGGTGTCTATGCGAAGCGTTACCAGAGGTACAGAAATGTGGGCCATTCACTGGAGGAAATTACGCTGCCTAAGGCCGCCATCCTCACCAATAATTGATAATGGCCAACTCACTACAAGAGCATGGGTAAATACGAGCATATTCAACAAGCAGCGTACGAGGCAAATATGCAGTTACCAAGCCTTGGACTTGTAATTTTTACATTCGGAAATGTAAGTGCAGTTGATCGGTCGAAGGAAGTGTTTGCCATCAAGCCAAGTGGTGTACCTTACGCTGAGCTAACTCCGGCAAAAATGGTTGTAGTGGATTTCGACGCAAATGTGGTTGAAGGGAAACTTCGTCCATCATCCGATACAAAAACCCATGCCGTGCTCTACAAGCACTGGCAAAGCGTTGGTGGCATTGCGCACACGCACTCAATGTACGCAACGGCTTGGGCACAGGCCCAACGCGATATTCCGATCTTCGGAACGACGCATGCAGATCATAACACAATGGACATACCATGCGCGCAACCGATGGATGATAAAATGATCGTTGGTGATTATGAATATCAAACCGGTTTTCAAATCATGAACTGCCTAAACGATCGCGGTCTCAGCTTTGAAGAGATTGAGATGGTGTTGGTAGGCAACCATGCACCGTTTACGTGGGGAAAGACGGCGGAGAAAGCGGTTTATAACAGCGGAGTCCTGGAGGCTATTGCACAAATGGCTTTCCTAACGGAGCAAATCAATCCTGAGGCCCCACGCTTGAAAAATGCTTTAATAAAAAAACATTATGATCGCAAGCATGGACCCGGCTCGTATTATGGGCAATAACGCGGCCCATAGGCGATTGCATGTACAGTGTTCCTGTTCGGCCCTACTTTACTGGAAGATTGTTGTCACCTAAACTTTAGTATTGTGAATCGAATTATCCTCCTTGTCCTGTTGCTTCAACCTGTGGTATCGCTTTGCCAAAAGGCAGACTACCCCATTCAGGTTGTGCCTTTCACAAAGGTTAAGCTTAACGACAATTTTTGGTTACCACGTATCAAGACTAACCATACGGTAACCATACCCGCGTCTTTCCATCGCTGCGAAGAAACGGGAAGAGTCAAAAATTTCGAGATGGCAGCTGCGAAGAGCGGAAAATTCTGCACCATTTTTCCGTTCGATGACACCGACATATATAAGACTATCGAAGGAGCATCCTTCTCGTTGAGTCTGTATCCGGACAAGGGCCTGGAGGACTACATTGATTCTTTGATTATAAAAATAAAGAATGCGCAGGAGCCGGACGGCTATCTGTATACTGCCAGGACGATCAATCCCGACGAACCCCATCATTGGGCGGGTAAGCAACGTTGGGAGAAGGAAAGGGAGCTAAGCCATGAACTATATAACTCGGGACATTTGTATGAGGCTGCTGCTGCCCATTACCAGGCAACGGGTAAAAGAAATCTGCTGGACATCGCGTTGAAGAATGCAGATCTGGTCTGCAGTACTTTTGGTCATGACAAGAAACATGTGGCGCCTGGCCACCAGGTGATTGAAATGGGATTGGTGAAACTTTACAGGATCACCAACAAAAAAGAATATCTGGAAACAGCTAAATATTTCATCGAAGAGCGGGGTCATTTCAAGGGGTATGACCCCAATAGCAAAGATCCATGGAAAAGTGGGGCGTACTGGCAGGACCACAAGCCCGTGGTAGAGCAGTTTGAGGCAGTGGGTCATGCCGTGCGCGCAGGTTATTTGTATGCTGCGATGGCAGATGTTGCAGCGCTTACGGATGACAAGGCATTCGTCACGGCAATTGACTCCATTTGGGAAAATGTTGTAACGAAGAAAATTTATGTGCAGGGCGGCATTGGGGCAGTGGGTGATGGCGAACGCTTTGGCGAAAATTACGAGCTCCCGAACAGAACTGCGTATAATGAAACGTGCGCCGCTATCGCAAATGTCTATTGGAATCACAGGATGTTCCTGCTTCATGGGGATTCCAAATACATGGATGTGCTTGAAAAATCTCTTTACAATGGGCTCATTTCAGGTGTTGGAATGGATGGTAAATCCTTTTTTTATACGAATGCCATGGAGATCAAAGATGGCCAACCGCATAAAGATATGGAAACCGCCCGGTCGGGATGGTTTCCCTGCTCATGCTGCCCGACAAATGTAACGAGACTGATTCCTTCAATTCCGGGATATATGTATGCCCAAAGGGAGAACAACATTTATGTGAACCTGTTTGCCAGCAGCACAACAAACGTAGAGTTGAATAAGAAGGCAATTGAAATCACTCAGCAGAATAATTATCCATGGGATGGTAAGCTGGTATTTACATTGAATCCAAAGGCGCCACAGGATTTTAATCTGTTGATTCGTATTCCAGGTTGGGCTAACAATCAGGCTATTCCATCGTCGCTATATTCATTTGAACACATGTCTCAGGAGAAAGTGAGGATTACGGTCAATAAGAAACCGGTAGAATTCAAGGTTGAGAAAGGTTATGCTGTTTTGACCAACAGATGGAAGAAAGGGGATGTTGTAGAAGTTGACCTTCCTATGGAAGTAAGAAGGGTGGTAGCGAATCCACACGTTATGGATGATATTGGAAAAGTTGCTCTGCAGCGGGGACCGCTAATATACTGCGCTGAATGGCCTGATAACAATGGTAAAGCGGGTAATATCATCCTGCCGGATGCAGTTAAATTTTCGGCAGCTTACAGAAATGATCTCCTAAACGGCACAACAATTTTAACAAGCGAAGCCATTGCCTTTGTGATTGATGATACAGGTCAAAGCGTAACTACTGTTAGGCAACCATTTACAGCAATACCATATTACGCCTGGGCACACCGTGGTACAGGTGAGATGATGATCTGGTTTCCAAAGAAAATCACCAACCTCGATCTGATATCAAGGTAAGCACAAGCAAACTGAAATTTATTAATATATAAAATGATCAACCTGAAGACTTTTGAAGTATGGTTTGCAACCGGTAGCCAGAATCTATATGGAGAAGAAACTTTGAAGCAAGTCGCTGCCCACACCCAACAGATCGTAAAAGAACTTGATGCATCAGCATTAATACCTGTTCGTGTTGTGTTTAAGCCGGTCCTGAAGACTTCCGAGGAAATATTTTTGTTGTGTCAGGATGCTAACGCATCAAAGAACTGCGTTGGCGTTGTTGCCTGGATGCATACATTTTCTCCTGCGAAAATGTGGATCGGAGGGCTGAAGATCCTGGGCAAACCCTTGCTGCATTTACATACTCAATTTAATAGAGATATTCCCTGGAGCCAGATCGACATGGATTTTATGAACCTGAATCAAAGTGCTCATGGCGATAGAGAATTCGGATTTATGATGTCCCGAATGCGGTTAAATCGCAAAGTGGTTGTCGGCCACTGGCAGGATAAAAAAGTACTTCATCAACTACAGGTATGGATGCGTGCTGCATGCGGGTGGCATGATCTGCAAAAAGCAAAGTTTTGCCGTTTTGGGGATAATATGCGCGACGTCGCTGTGACAGAAGGCGACAAGGTTGAAGCGGAAATAATATTTGGGTATTCTGTCAATGGTTTTGGAATAGGAGACTTGGCTCAGGTGATCAACGACGTTTCAGATGCAGACATCACTCACCTTACAATGGAGTACGAGGAGAAATATAATGTGGTTCCCGCGTTGCGAAAGGGAGGTGAGAGATATCAGGCACTTCGTGATGCCGCGAAAACTGAAGTTGGGCTAAGGACCTTCCTGAAAGAGCGGAACTTTAAAGGATTCACCGATACATTTGAGGACCTTCATGGACTTGTTCAATTGCCAGGAATTGCAGTACAGAGATTAATGGCGGAGGGATACGGCTTTGGAGCGGAGGGTGACTGGAAGACTGCGGCTCTGGTTCGCGCGATGAAAGTAATGGGAAGTGGCCTGAAGGGAGGGAACTCCTTTATGGAGGACTATACATATCATTTTGATCCGTCGAACCCCCTCGTGTTAGGCGCTCATATGCTAGAGATTTGCGAATCGATAGCAGGCACGAAACCTTCCTGTGAGATACATCCACTTGGAATAGGAGGGAAGGCAGATCCAGTTCGACTCGTCTTCAGCAGTGCGTCAGGCCCAGCTTTGAATGCGTCGGTTATTGATATGGGTAACCGGTTCAGGTTGTTGATAAATGAGGTGGAAGCGGTAGCGCCTGAGCAGGAACTTCCCAAGCTACCGGTAGCTCGGGTATTGTGGAGGCCATATCCTGATATGCACACGGCATGTGCCGCATGGATCTATGCAGGTGGTGCGCATCATACGTGTTACAGTCAAAATCTTTCGTCGGAGCACCTGGAAGATTTTGCAGAAATGGCCGGGATCGAATATGTTCGCATTAACAAAGACACTGACCTTTACCAATTCAAAAATATGCTTCGATGGAATGAGATATACTATCGTTAGCTTGCCTGCTTACTTATGCACAATCCCTATTAACCTAAACCAACTCCTTTATGCAACGAATTGAAACGCTTGACTGGGTGGTGATCGCTGCCTACTTCTTGCTTATCGCAGCTGTGGCTCTCTGGGTGATGTCTCGAAAACAAAAGACTTCCGAAGAATATTTTTTAGGGGGTCGTAACCTCGGCTGGTTTGTCATCGGTGCCTCAATCTTTGCATCCAATATTGGGTCGGAGCATTTGGTTGGCCTTTCTGGTTCTGGCGCCACCGACGGTGTGGCACTAGCTCATTATGAGCTGCATGCCTGGTGTCTGCTTATACTCGGGTGGGTTATGGTTCCCTTCTACATGCGCTCAAAAGTTTTTACCATGCCCGAATTCCTGGAGAAACGTTATTCGACCCAGGCAAGAACAATCCTTTCTATCATATCATTGGTGGCATACATCCTAACAAAAATTGCTGTTGGCATCTTCGCAGGAGGAATTGTGTTCAGTGTGCTCCTGCCCGACGTAAAATTCTTAGGTATGACCCCCTTCTGGTTCGGATCGATACTCGTCATTGTTCTTACAGGAATTTATTCGATTATCGGTGGGTTCAAGGCAG
>JAICGJ010000257.1 GCA_025923195.1 Chryseolinea sp. | reverse complement strand
CGCCCGCACGTTTAATGCTCAGTAATATTTCATTCATTACGCGATTGCCATCCAGCCAACCTTTTTGGGCCGCAGCTTTTACCATAGAATACTCCCCGCTCACATTATAAGCGGCGATGGGTAAAGAGCAATTATCTTTCAGCAATCGGATCACGTCCAGATATGCCAACGCAGGTTTTACCATTAGAAAGTCTGCGCCTTCTGCTGTATCAAGGTCAGCCTCTAGCAAAGCTTCCTGCCTGTTGGCAGGATTCATCTGATACGTTTTTTTATCACCAAATTTTGGTGCTGAATCTAATGCGTCACGGAATGGATTATAGAACCCACTGCTGTACTTGGCTGTATAACTCATAATGGAAACTTCCGTGAATCCGTTTTTATCCAGCACATTTCTAATATGACCGACACGGCCGTCCATCATATCAGATGGTCCTAGGATATCAATTCCTGTTTCCGCCTGAGCCAGCGCCATCTTTCCCAAAATTTCTAAAGTCTCGTCATTCAGTATTTTTCCATCCTTTACGAGACCGTCATGTCCATCGGAACTGTAGGGGTCCATCGCAACATCGGTCATGATGCATGCCTCGGGAAATTGTTTCTTGATCTCTTTGAGTGCCTTTAGATAAAAGAATTTAGGGTCATAACTTTTGGTAGCAGTTCTGTCCTTGTATTGATCGTCAACGGCCGGAAAAACATCGAATGCCATTACACCTAGTTTCATGCATTCTTCAATTTCCTTCAGTAACAGATCTGTTGAAAGTCTAAAAATCCCTGGCATGGAACTAACTTCAGTTTTTTGATTTTTGCCATCTACCAGAAAAACTGGATAAATAAAATCCTTTATCGATACCGTTGTCTCTTCCACCATCGATCTTATGACAGCGTTTTTCCGGTTTCTTCTTGGTCGCCTGACATTTTTATGAAGAGGATCCATTTTCAGGTATTATGGCCGAAAGTTAATGTATACTTGAGAAAAAAAAAGCAATAGCCTGTTTCGTCATTGGTTACACAACGCTATAACGGATTTAATGGCAGTTAAGATATGTTACCCGTACCTATCTATGATATGCTGACTGATCACTTTATAAAGTTCAGCAGCCGGGAGGTTGTCCTGCAGAAATTCAAGGTGCTTATCCAAAATTTCAAGATCACCTCTTCTTGCTGGACCAGTCTGCGCATTTTCAGGCCCTATACTGAGGCTTTTTGTTATCATTTCTGCGATAAGGGGCTTCAACCAATCATAAACGAGACTGTTTTCTTTCATGATATCCTGAGCCACAAGCAGCATGTGATTGGTGAAGTTAGAGGCAAAAACAGCTGCCACATGCAAGGCTTTTCGCTCAAATGAATTCAATGGAATTACTTGCTTACTTAATTCATTGGCCATGGCCCTCAACACTTTTTCCGCCGTCTGGCTACCGTGCTCAATAAAAATTGGGATGTCTTTGAATTCTATTTTTTTGTCCTTGCTGAAAGTTTGCAGCGGGTAGAAAACACCAAGGTTCTGTGTGGCTGCATAACCCAAAATTGTCAACGGCTGGCTACCTGAAGTGTGAATTAAGACGGCATCATCGGGAAGAATAATCTCCTGCACTACTTCTTCAATTGCTTCATCCGCGGTGGCAATAATGAAGATCGTTGATGTGCTAGTAGAAAAATCCAGTGACGCCTTTACGTCTGCCTCATACAGACGCTCGACCAATGAAGCAGCATGTGCAGGATTTCTGCTATACACCTCGCGGACAGGAAAATCCGTGTTGTCGAGCGCAGGAGCAAGATGCCAGGCCAGGTTTCCGGATCCGATAAATGATACTTGTAAATGTTTGCTCATGCCCAGTTCCCCTTACTCAGATATTTCATGAAGATAATATTCCTTTTACAATTCTGTCTTTTCCATACATGTCTTTCAGAACTTCTATCTCCCTGAAACCGTAGCCCTCAAATAAAAGATGAATGTCTCGCCCATATCGCTCATTAATTTCAACGGCCAACAGTCCGCCGTCTTCAAGAGACTCAACACCTCGCATGGCCAACGTCTTGTAAAAAAGCAATGGATTATCCGCATCGACAAAGAGTGCCAGTGCGGGCTCGTACTGGACTATGTTCACGGGCATTGCATCCCGTTCGTCGTGTGGAATGTATGGTGGATTGCTAACAATAATATCTGGTGAAATTGGAAGGGCATCTCTTAGTATGTCGTGTTTTTGAAAATTGACTTTGACGCCGAACTTCCGTGCATTGGCCGCGGCTGTCTGGAGAGCTTCTTCGCTGACGTCAATTGCATAAATTTTCGACGAGGGGAGTTCCAAGGCAAGTGTTACTGCGATGCAACCACTACCCGTGCCAATATCCAAAATTTTGAAACTGCCACCTTTCTCGTTTATGTGATTCACTACCAGCCGCACCAATTCTTCAGTTTCCGGTCTTGGTATAAGTACGGCAGGGTTTACAACAAAGGTGCGATTATAAAACAAAGCTTCGCCTAAAATATACTGAATAGGTTCATGCTGATTTATGCGTTTGCCAATTTCCCACAACTGATCTACTAATGACTGATCTGTGATTTCCTTTGCCGCGTGCACTTCAGTCATGGTAAGTCCGAAAATATTTTGAAACGCAAGGTATGCTATGCTTTCAATTTCATTGCGAGTATCCTTTAAGGTGATACTGTCCATGAAATCCTTAAACAAGGCTTTGGAATTCTTCATAGCTTGTCAATCTTTGCAAGTATAAGCAATGACAAAACACGATCACCACGTCGATGAGTTTTTTATGCAGCGCGCCATGGAACTCGCGTTGCTTGGTATCGGGTACGTCAGTCCTAATCCACTGGTTGGATGCGTAATAGTTTCCGAAGGAAAAATTATTGGTGAAGGTTGGCATCAAAAATACGGCGGCCCTCATGCGGAAGTTAACGCAATTCGAAGCGTCGCCGACAAAGGGCAATTAGAAAAGAGTACGGTTTATGTCACGCTTGAGCCATGCTCGCACTTCGGTAAGACGCCTCCTTGCGCCGATCTGCTGATCGAGCACAAAGTTCGAAAAGTAATCGTAGCGAACGTCGATACCAACCCGGTAGTAAATAGCGGTGGACTACATAAACTTCGCACTGCTGGAACAGAAGTCATCACTGGTATTTTAGACAAGCAAGGACGCGATTTAAATAAACGGTTCTTCACCTTCGTTGAGAAGCGAAGGCCATACATAACTCTGAAATGGGCCGAAACAGCCGACGGGTTCATAGCCCGCAGAAATTTTGATTCGAAATGGATCAGCGATGAATTCTCCAGGCAACTCGTACACAAAAGGCGATCTGAAGAGGACGCAGTGTTGATAGGGATGCGGACAGCACAGCACGATAATCCGGAGTTGACTGTTCGTGACTGGAGTGGACGCAATCCCGTCCGTATAGTCGTTGACCGTTTTTTAAGGCTCAACGACAGGATTAAATTATTTGATGGATCTCAGAAGACAATATGCTATAATGTACTCAAACACGAGGAATTAAATAATTTGTCGCTGGTCAGAATAGATGAAGAAGACTTTTTAACGCACCTGGTGCACGACCTTTATAGAAGAAATATTCAGTCCGTGCTCGTTGAAGGAGGCGCGCAGACTTTGCAAGGATTCATTCAAGCCGGGTTGTGGGATGAGGCGTGTGTTTTTATTTCTCCGCAGAGGTTTGATGATGGAATTAGAGCACCGGAAATTTCTGGAGTATTGGTTACCTACGACAAAGTCCAAAATGACTGGTTAAAGGTTTTGAAGCCCGTAGCAAGATAACTTGGGAACTACACGCACATAGCGAAAAAGCTTACTATCAATGGATTTGGACGCTCAGGCGAAGAAGATAATGATGGTTGAAACAATGTCCCCTTAAAGAAGCGATGCCCATTTAACTCGAAAGCGCGAACTTCTCCAGTCGGCGAGAAACCTGTGAATGCCAATGGAAACGCACCCAACATTTCCTGAAACAAGGGATTGACTCCGTAACTGCAATAATATTTTGCAGTTATGGCCTGAGTGTTTAATGCTTCGTACAGCCACGACTGTTTGTCCGGAATAAGTACCTGCTCCTCTTCGCCTTTCAGTGAACAACTTAGCTTGGAAATAACGGGACATTTCTTGGAGTCGGATTCCTCATGACCTGCTTCCTGCATTCTTAAAACGTTTCTAGCGTACTCCAAAATCATGTACTGGAAACCTCCGCAGGAACCATATATCGGAATGTTTGTTTCCCGAGCGTGTTGAATCACTTGGAAGACGCCGCTTTCACTTTTATACGGTGAGCCTGGCGCTATCCAAATTCCATCGTAGGTGTGGCCAGGTGAAAGGATTTTGTCCGACGTTCCCGTGTTCACCCATTCGGTATCCAAGTGAAAAGCGAGTTGGCCCTTGCAATGCTCGATTGACTCATTCAAAGCTCTGTGTGTGTGCATCTTTTCATCGAAGTCGCCAACCAATGCAATCTTAATGCGTTTCATAGACTGGTATAGATCCTCTCAGACCTCGTCCAGTCTCCGTGAGAGGCTGGACGTCTTAATTTAATAAGTATGGACAAGATAAATATTTCAGAGAAGTTTGATCAATTTAACGATTATTATAACCCAAGAATTATCGGGGAATTAAATGGTCAGCACGTAAAGGCAGTTAAATTGAAAGGTGAGTTCATCTGGCATCACCACGACCGTGAAGATGAACTGTTCCTAGTGGTCAAGGGAAAATTAAAAATGGAATTTCGCGAAAAAATTGTTGAAGTGAGCCCTGGAGAATTTATTATTGTACCGCGGGGTGTCGAACATAGGCCGGTTGCAGAACAGGAAGTGCACGTCTTGTTGTTTGAGCCCGATTCTACACTCAATACCGGCAATGTTGAGAACGAGCGCACCCGAAGGCAACTAGAGAAACTCACCTGATGGCTGAAGAGTTAATAATTTCTGCGTCAACAAGTAAAAAGGAACGGTATCGAATACTCTTACCACAGCTCCGAACCTTGGTTGAGGGTGAGCCTGATCTCATCGCCAATTTGTCCAATATTGTTGCGGGTCTCAAACAATCGTTAAATTTTTTCTGGGTTGGTTTCTATTTCGTAAAAGGAGGTCAACTCGTTCTGGGACCTTTCCAGGGGCCTATCGCCTGCACGCGAATCAGCTTTGGACAGGGTGTCTGCGGAACCGCATGGAAGGAGAAAAAAACTATTATCGTCCCAGATGTTGACAAATTTCCGGGTCATATCTCGTGTAATTCCGCTTCGAAATCAGAAATAGTTCTGCCCGCATTTAAGGACAAACAGGTTGCTCTTGTTTTAGATGTGGATAGCGATACTATTAATGACTTTGATGAAATTGATCAGGAAGCTCTGGAAGAGTTAATGAGAATTGTTGAGAACCTTCTTTAATCCCCATCATAGTCAATGACTGTCAATGAACTTAGGACGTTTTACCGAAAACGGCAGGCTAATTTTGAAACAGCTTTAGAGCAGGTTAAAAGGAAAATCAATCTAATTTCCAATTTCAGGGTCGGTGTTGCCATAGGAATTGCGGGGGCTGTTTATTTCGCATTTTCAGATTCGTTATTCTGGTATGTCTTTGCCGCTCTGCTTGCGATTTTCATTTTTTTTGTAGCAAGGCATGGCTTGCTGTACGAGCAAAAGATACACCTTGAAAACCTTCTTAGAATCAATTTATTGGAGGACCAGGCATTAGATGGCAACTATAAAGGATTTTATAAAGGCGATGAATTTATTGACCCCCACCATCCTTACACGCACGACCTCGACATATTCGGCGAAGGCTCATTGTTTCAGGCCGTTAACCGATGCAACACTTTTCATGGTAAAAGTTACATGGCAAAACGTTTATCCCAACCGTTGAATTCAGCGGAAGATATTTATGGGGAACAGGCTGCTATACGGGAGCTATCAGATAAGACCGATTTCCGACAGCATTTTCAGGCCTCTGGGATGGAGATTGAGGAGCAACCTCGCGATCGTGAAGAATTGTTACAATGGATCAAGCAACCTCTATTTATATATTCATCCTCTGTTTACAAATACTTATTGGTAATCCTTCCCATTTTAACGGTCGCAGCTGTTGTGACTGCGTTCTTTATCGCTGGGGTAAAACCATTTGCTATCCTGCTTGTCCTTTCACAGTGGATAATCCTGGGACTGCAAATGGGAAAGATCAGTCTTTTTCACGAGCAGATCAGCAGGAAGAAAAATATCCTGGAGAAGTTCGCCCGTCTGCTTCACTATTTTGGTAGTGAAAAATTCAATTCAGGTATTCTTGCGAATCTGAGTGCGCAGGCTCGTGAGGCTGACGTAAAAGTGAAATTGCTGGCTTCACTTGTAACTTACCTCAATGCGAGAAGTAATGTGTTGACAAATATTGTAATCAACAGCCTGTTGTTATACGATTTGCAATGCGTTTATCGACTTGAGAAATGGAAGCACCAAAATGCGAGTCATTTCAAGATCTGGCTTGATGTCATTGACGAAACGGAGGTGTTGTGCAGCTTTGGCAACTTTGCATTTAACCACCCCAGATTCGTTTATCCAAGAATCAATTCAGAGTTATTGATTACGGCGACCGATCTTGGTCATCCAATGCTTTCGATTGACGAGTGTGTCACCAATGATCTTTACCTGGGACAAGGACGGGCAATTCTTATCATTACCGGCGCAAATATGGCGGGGAAAAGCACATTCCTCCGAACATCAGGTGTTAACCTGGTATTGGCACTTACAGGCGCGCCTGTATTTGCTACCGAGTATTCCTGTCCCATAATTAACCTCCGGTCTGGTATGCGCACAGCTGATTCATTGAAGGATCATCAATCCTATTTTTACGCAGAGCTTGACCGGTTGAAATCGATTATGGATGAATTGAGGAGCGATAAGCCATTGCTTATACTGCTGGATGAAATCCTTAAGGGTACGAACTCGACCGACAAGCAATCGGGATCTTTGGCCCTGGTTAGGCAACTCTTGCCCCACCCATGCCTGGCGATGATCGCAACACACGATGTGGCATTGGGCGAACTTGAAACTCAATTTCCAGCCCAGATCAAGAACTATTACTTTGAGGCAAACATCGATAACGATCAACTCTCGTTTGACTATAAGTTAAAACCTGGAATAGCACAAAAAATGAATGCTACTTTTCTGATGAAGAAGATGGGGATCATTCCGAGTTAAGTGTTGAAGTGTTGAAGT
>JAICGJ010000256.1 GCA_025923195.1 Chryseolinea sp. | reverse complement strand
TACTACCTGCAGGTGGCAGGCCACGGTGGATTTCAGAAAGTTGTGAAGTTTATCAAGAAGTAACTCTAAAGGATCGTTCTATTAAAGGTCAACCGTCATTTAGACAAAAGAATGCTTGCATTGCCAAGTGATGAATGTAAGCATTCTTTAAGGCTTATGACACGCCTCTCAAATTATTCACGATTTTAGCCTTCTGAGATATTGAAATCCTGAACTCCGCTTTCCCATGCTGCGCAATATAAAATTTCAGTATTGCGTATAAAAAAATGATTATACCTATCTTTTCAAGTAATTCTTCGACAGTTGCAATCAAAGCATAACTCAAACTGTTACGATCTTCCTGATGCGTGGCAACATATCGGGCACCGATCATTTCAAAAATAACGCACCCAGTGAGAAATACTGCCATACCCATGAAAAGTAAGAATTTAGTTTGCCCCGGTAATCGCAAATACTGCCTTACAAAAAAAATCGAAATGAAGGCAAAGAAAACGCCATAGGGTATTAACCATGCGTAGTACAAGTAACCATCAGCTGTAAAACCGCCAAGAAGTTTTGTGCCATCGTTGTTAAAGGTTTCGTGTATGCCTGACAATTCGTCTACAGCGATAAAGGCAAACACGCAGGCGAGCCCTTTCCAGAATATAACCTGTTTTTGAATTCTAACTTTCTCGAGAGATCCAGTAATCCAGAGAAAAACACTACATATTACTAATACCACGAAAGAGTAAAGGGTTGGAATGTTAGCTTCTTCGTCAAAATAGAAAAGCCAAAAAATTTGATACGGGTGTCCCATTACATATTTTGTGTAAATGGCTAATAAGTTTGCGACGAGCAACACCGACACTGTGGCGAGCAGCCACTTTACTATGCGTTCCGGGGTGAGGTTCGCTTTAATTATCGGAGAGGACATGGAAACCAATTGAAAGAATTAACAATGCGATTAATCTGATCATCATATCTATTACTCCCGATTTTCAAAATATTAAATTGAATTCATGCAGTTTCAAGACTTTCGGCCCGCTTCGCCGCTGGGTCCGGTGAAAGATCAGGATCTACTGAAATTGGCATTTAAAACATAATTAATAGGTAACGTACAGATAATGCACGATACAATACATTAACAGGCTACTTTGACTAAGGTTTATTCGCCCCGGACATTTTCCATTATCCGTTTGAAAATGTTGCAATCCGATGTAGTTCTGCAGAAAATCAGCTTGTAGGTGGATTTTTATCATAGACTTCAACGGAAGATGGCGTTAGCTTCGTGTGAAGAATAGATCCTACTATAATAACTACACTTCCAATAAAATTATATGAAAACAAATGGATATATGGACATTATGTTTTGGTTGAGATTAAAAGTGACCTTAATTCAGAAACGTGCGTGCGCAAATTGATAGGGCCGCGTTTGATTCATGGTTATCAAAACAGTAATAGCTGAAATTAGATGGATAAGTAGGATTATAGATGGAAAAAAAAAAGAAGAAAAAACGTGGTCGTTTACCCCTTTAATAATTGTAGACAACCCAGTCTAAATTGATACGGTGGCTTTAGCTGATTGGCACGCCCACAGCTAGCGTCAGACAAAGAATATATTATGTACAAGTTCGTCATCATAATTGCATTAGCGTCCATTGCAGGATGCCGGTCCGAAATACGCGTTTATTCCGATTATGATCGGGAATACAATCTAAAGAAATACCGCACTTTCAATTGGTCACAAAATATAAATGTCGAATTGGGTAAGCATCCACTTCAATATAATGAATTGAGTGACAAGAGAATGAAATCAGCCGTACAGGAACAAATGGTTCGTAGAGGTTATGTGTCATCAACCGACAAGCCGGATCTGGTAATCCACTATCATATAATAATAGATGATCTGTCAATCGTAACGACGGATCCCCACGGATATTTTTACGGTCCATACTGGATGCACTTGCGCACTAATGTTTACCAGTACAAAGAAGGCACGTTGATTATAGACTTAATGGATCCCAAGACAAATAATTTAATATGGCGAGGATGGGCCGCTTCTGCGCTGCCGGAATCATATTCACCCGACCAACTTGAGGGACTTATCAAGACGGCTGTTGCTAAAATATTCAGAAAGTTTCCCAAAAAAGTAACGAATTAAACCACCAGGAAGAAGTTCAAGTGGTGGGCGTGGCTTGACTTTCGAGATAAACATTCTTCAAGGTGGCCGCAAGTTTAAGGCCAATCGTTGACAATCGTTTGGTTCAGGTTTAGATCAGTCGTATCCATTCAGGACACGTCAGCAACCATATCACTAACAGGATTCAATGGAAAGGTTTCTTAGTGAGTAATCTGCTTCATTACATTGTTCATACTCGAAAAGTGGCTGTCTGATAAAATTCAGAACGATCATTCTTTATTTTCAAATTAACTATCTACTTTAGTTTTGAATTATCCCACGCATAGCAGGGGTAGTCTTTATGTTCGGCTGTGACAGAGTTCGACTTTGATTTCTAATTGTCTGGTGTTAATGCCAAAGAAAGAAGTATCATCTCTCCGTCAAATTATTAGCTACAAAGCAGCATGCTACGGGCAACCGAATATGATCAATAAATCATACCTTCCTTTTTTGAATATTCGATAAAAATGGAGTCAATGGACCTTTCAAAGATGTGCATCCACACCATAACCACTAAACCGTGGAATATAGAGAAAGCCGCAGAAAATTATTCAGCTGCGGGCGTTAAAGGAATAACGGTGTGGCGGGATGCACTAGAAGGCAGGGATATCAAACAGGTAGGCAACATGCTTCGTGACCACGACTTAACCATCGTGTCCTTGTGCAGAGGTGGTTTTTTCGCTCATAAAGATTCAGGCAAAAGAAGGTCAGCCCTGGATGACAACAGGAAGGCCATCGATGAAGCGTTCGAATTGGGGACTTCAATGATAGTTCTGGTTTGTGGTGCTGACCCGTCGCAGTCGCTGGAAGAATCAAGAAAACAGATCAGGGAGGGAATTGAGACGGTGATTCCTGAGTCGTCAGCGGCAGGAGTAAGATTGCTCATAGAACCTCTTCACCCTATGTATGCCGATACAAGGTCAGCTATCAATACACTACAACAAGCCAACGATATGGCTGAAGCGCTTAACTCCGCTTGGGTAGGAGTTGCTGTCGATGTGTACCATCTTTGGTGGGACCCTTTTCTCGAAAGAGAAATTAGACGCTGCGGCGAGCGTGGAAACCTCATGGCATTTCACCTTTGCGACTGGAAAGTTCCAACCACGGATCTGCTACTGGATCGTGGACTCATGGGAGAAGGATGTATTCCAGTAAAACAAATCAGGAGCTGGGTGGAAGCAGCTGGGTTCAATGGATTCAATGAAGTTGAAATCTTTTCAACGAAATATTGGCAGGAAGATCAATCGGAATGGCTGATGAAAATTATTAAAGCTTATAAGGAAAATTCTTAACGGAGGAAATTATCATCTAATATGAAAGAACATAAAATTGGAATTATTATGAATGGTGTAACAGGGCGTATGGGCACTAATCAGCACCTGTTGCGATCGATTGTCGAGATTATCAAACAAGGAGGAGTTAAACTGAATTCAGGTGATACGATTATTCCTGACCCAATATTAGTCGGCCGCGACGAAAATAAGTTACAGAAGCTCGGTTCCCTATCGGGAATAAAAAAAATTACCGTCGATCTGGATAAGGCCCTGGCAGATCCACTAAATAAAATTTATTTCGATTCCCAAACTACTGGGCGGCGTGCGGAGGGCGTAAGAAAGGCGGTAAGCTCCGGGAAGCATATCTATTGCGAAAAACCAATTGCCGTCGACACTAAAGAAGCAATGGAGTTGTATCAGCTGTGCAAAAATGCCGGCTTAAAACACGGCGTGGTGCAAGACAAGCTGTGGCTTCCGGGCATCCGCAAGTTGAAACGTCTTATTCAGCAAGGTTTTTTTGGAAAAATTCTCTCCGTTCGCGGCGAATTCGGCTACTGGGTTTTCGAAGGTGAATCTATTCCAGCCCAGCGACCGTCCTGGAACTATCGAAAGGAGGACGATGGTGGTATTATCGTCGATATGCTTTGCCATTGGCGCTATGTTTTGGACAATGTATTCGGCAAAGTGAAGGCTGTTTCGTGTCTTGGCGCCACTCATATTCCAGTAAGAATTGATGAACATAATAAACCCTATAAGTGCACGGCCGATGATGCTGCATATGCTACCTTCGAACTTGAAGGTGATATTATTGCGCATTTCAATTCGTCATGGGCAGTACGCGTCAGGCGCGACGATTTATTAACATTGCAAGTTGACGGCACTAAGGGGTCGGCAGTAGCTGGCCTCCGCGAATGTTATATTCAGCACTATGGCAACACACCTAAGCCGGTATGGAATCCAGATATTCCTCAACCCATCAATTTCTTTGAAGGGTGGTCCAAAGTACCCGATCAGGAAGTATATGACAACGCGTTTAAAGTACAATGGGAGCTGTTCTTAAAGCATGTCGTTCAGGATGATCCGTTTCCGTGGGATCTGCTTGAAGGCGTCAAGGGTGTGCAACTGGCAGAACAAGGATTGGAAAGCTGGAAGAAACGATGCTGGGTTGACGTCCCGGAGGTCTAGCATTCCGACGCATGCTTAGCATATCCACACCGTTAATGTTTAGTGTCTAACAAACGTTAACCGCCATTTCGTCAAGGGTAATTCTCATCGTAGATTATTCAGATTGGAACAAAAAAGTTTGATCGACTTAATTGTCGATCGTTCAAAACATTTGCGATAACCAGACGTTTTTTTATCATTACTATCCCCGGACTGAGAACGTGGAAGGGCCGTCTTTTAGACAGCAAAGCCACACACCATTTTGCTGCCGGCCGAACACGGGATAAACTGCGTTATTGCCATTTGAATGGCCTATTAGACCCGACGAAAATCTACTGAGTTTTTAAACCCTAATGCTAGGTTTATGTCTAATTCTTACAAAAAAACAAAACATAGCTTATGAAAAACACTGTTGGATTTTTGATCTTATCATTCGCATTGTTCGCATGCTCATCTGATGATTCCCAAAACGCGCGGCTGGAAATCCGGTTAACGGATGCGCCAGGTGATTATGAGCAGGTCAACGTGGATATTCAAGGAATTGAAATTCACACCGAAAATGGCGACGTCGCAAGCGGTTGGAAGTCGCTAAATGTAGAGAATGGTGTTTACAATTTGTTGGAGCTAACGAACGGGATGGATACATTACTTGCAACCATTGAATTGCCGGCGGGGAAAATTTCTCAAGTACGTTTACTTCTCGGGCAAAATAATTCGGTAAAAATCGATGGAAAGGTATTACCGATGGCTACTCCAAGCGCGCATCAGTCGGGGCTGAAACTCAATGTGCATGCTGATCTTTTGGAAGGCATCACATACAAAATGCTGCTTGACTTTGATGCGGCTCGTTCCGTGGTTAATACTGGTGCGGGTTCCTTTAACCTGAAACCTGTCATAAGATCAATTACCGAGGCAACAAGCGGTGCGATTAAAGGTGAGGTGAATCCTGCAGAATCATTACCCGCCGTTTTTGCACTTGCCGGAGCTGACACTGTCGCAACCACATATGCGGATAGTACAGGTAAGTTTCTTTTAAGGGGGGTACCGGCCGGAACATATACGGTCAGTATTGATGCCAAGGAAGGATATAGCGACTACCAAGAAAGCGATGTTAACGTCACCGTTGGGAGCGTGACGGATATCGGCACCATTTCCCTTCAATAGAAACCAAACATTGTTGGGTGATTACGTAAGGGGCGAGTGGACTAGTTTCACTCGCCTTTTTTAGCATAAACTGGGACTCGTAATTTCCTGCTAAATAATTACAGCAGGTTAAGCTGATGCTTGAGATAGGAATAGGCAAGCAACTTTGCTTTACCGCTATTTGCAATACGAATTCTTGTTTCAAGCACCAGATTTGCAGGCGTATTCTTAATCTTTTCAAACAAAGAGAGATAATAAATATATGCAACATACACCCCAAGCCTGGCGCTTCGCGGCAGCCGTTTTATTCCGATCAATGCCTGATCAAAATCCGCTTTGATATTTTTTTCAATATCAGTTTTGCATGAAGTATCCCATTCGTTCATTTTGACGGCAGGAAAATATACTCTGCCCAGGCCGTTATAATCAGCCTTAAGATCGCGCAGAAAATTTACCTTTTGAAACGCCGACCCTAGACTTCTCGCATAGGGACTCAGTTTGTCGTATAGAGAATCATTGTCTTCACAAAACACGCGCAAACACATGAGCCCTACAACTTCAGCAGAACCTGTAATGTACTCTTTGATCTCATCGTTATCATAACTTTTCTTATGGAGATCCATTTCCATACTATGCAGAAACATCTCTATTAGTTCTGGTCTGATCTTGTATCGGTGAACTGTTGATTGAAAACTGTTTAAGATTGGGTTGAGGCTTATTTTTTTTTCGATAGAACGAAATGTGTCCTCTTTGAACTGACTCAATAAATCTTGTTTATCAAAATCATGAAAGGTATCAACTATTTCATCGGCAAGTCTGACAAATCCATATATGGAATAGATCGGATCCCTCAGCCTTTGATGCAAGCAGTATATACCAATTGAAAACGATGTGCTATACATCTTCGTAGTGATGCGGCTACATCTGATTGACAACGTGTCGAATAATTCCATCATACTTATATCCACATTAAGATTTTCAACCCAATGGCTATGGTAAAGTCGTCGCCTTTCTATTTCGATCGTGTTCAGAGAATGAATGCACCAATGACGGCTATTACTGAATCAAATATATAATTTGACAAAGGCCTGTTCCAAATTTTGTTTAACTTTTTTCCAAAAAAGTTAAACAAAATACAATAAAGCATTGATAATGAAAGTATTAGCCATATACATGCATTAAATTTCCCCCAATAGTAATGCCGGGCTTCCCTGAATTGTATTGATTATCTGTCAGTTATGTGGAATTGATAACATCGTGAAATACGATGGGAGGGCTGAATTCGTCAAAGAGCGAGATCGGCACCACCATTACATATGGCGAGTATCTTTACGGCAATCGAAGTTTTTAAAACTAAAATGGATGATCTCCATTCGGATACTTTACACAGGAACCAAACGAAGCCGTAGATGCGGCGTGTGTTAAAGTCTTGGGTAGGAAGCCGGCTAGGGACGTTATTTTAACAATATATATCTAACGGCAGGAAACAAGCTGGTGACTTTGTTATTGTTTGTAACGGAAATTGCACGCGCAATCCGATTTTTGCAAAAC
>JAICGJ010000255.1 GCA_025923195.1 Chryseolinea sp. | reverse complement strand
TTAATTCTTGCAACCAACTGGGGCTTTAACGGAAGTTGGGATGAGTTCTGTTCAAAAATAAAGGCCGAGGGTTATGATGGGATGGAGGTGTGGTATCCCGGTGATGAAAAATCACGAAAGGAATTCCTTGTCGCCATTGAGAAACATAATTTGAAGTTCGGATTTCTATTCGGGGGATCGGACGCCGATCACCAAAAACATCTGCAACAATTTAGATCGACGTTAGAAGAAGCTGTCACCCTCAAACCCGTCTATATCAATTGCCATTCAGGAAGAGATCACTTTTCATTCGACCAGAACAATGCTTTTATTGATTTTACTGCGACACTGCGTGCGAAATCGGGAATACCTATTTATCATGAAACACATCGCGGCAGAATCCTTTATTCCGCCCCGGTGAGCCGTCAGTTTATGGAAAAGCATTCTTCGCTTCGGCTCACGCTGGATATCTCGCATTGGTGTAACGTTCATGAATCGCTTCTGGAGGACCAATCGGATGTTGTCAGACTTGCACTGAGTAGAACGGATCATATTCATGCGCGGATTGGTCACGCAGAAGGACCCCAAGTTAACGATCCGAGGGCTCCTGAGTGGAAGGAAGCCGTGAACGCACACTTTGGTTGGTGGGATCAGGTAGTAGAACAGAAGAGGAAAGAAGGCAAGCGGTTGACCATACTTACCGAGTTTGGTCCGGTCGACTATCTACCAGCTCTCCCCTACACCAGGCAGCCCGTTGCAAACCAATGGGAGATTAACAAGCACATGTTAGACACCTTACGCACCCGTTATGCTAAATAATTTTCTACAGTTACTTCCATCTTTAACCGTGCGATGAGTTTGCAAATTGATTGGATTACTCAGCTAATGGGCAGGCTCCATCCGATGTTGGTGCATTTTCCAATAGGCATTCTATTTATTGCTTTTTTTTTCGAATGCCTTTCTCGGTATAAAACCTATAAAAAGCTGCGATCCGCAGTTCAGCCGTCCCTTCTGTTGGGGGTATTTTCAGCCATTGCAGCGGCTATCACGGGCTGGTATCTGTCACAAGAGGGCGGATATGACGATGAACTGCTGGAACGTCATAAGAACCTGGGTATTGCCACGACTGTCTTTGCCCTGATTGTATACGTTTTGCGCAGATCATCCGGAAAATTTTTTCAGGATAAATCCAGGAAAAGTGCATTTTATTTTTTCTTGTTTATACCTCTGATTATTCTCGTGTCTATCACGGGCCATTTTGGCGGCTCGATCACACACGGTGAGGATTATCTGCTCGTCAGCAGCGGCGCATCCAAATTTGCCGTGGATCCTGCCCTAAAGCTCCAAGGCATAAGCGACGTGAACAACGCTACATTCTACCCCGACATTATACAGCCGATCCTTGAATCCCGGTGTTATTCCTGCCACAGTTCAACAAAGCAGAAAGGGGAACTGCGGTTGGACGGAATTGAACATATTAACCGGGGGGGTGAACACGGCGAACTTTTTGACCCAGGGATACCTGATTCAAGTATGCTGTTTAAGCGCTTAATGCTACCGTTGGAGCATGAGGACCACATGCCCCCAAACGAAAAACCTCAGCCATCATCTTCAGAAATTGCGCTCATCCAGGCCTGGATAAAGGAGGGAGCGGATTTTGATAAGAAGATTTCAGATTGCAGCGACTCAGCGAGGATCAAGAATTATTTTACGTCATTGGTGGCGCAGTCGCGGAATGAGGCATTGATACCAGAGGCAACGGTGAAGGCGCCTGATGACAAGGCATTGGCAGAATTAAGAAAGAGAGGTATTATTGCGCTGCCTGTCAGCGCGGGGTCAAACTATCTTTCCATCAGTTTTGTAAATAAGAGAACAGCAACTACAGACGATCTTACCTACCTGTCCCAGCTAAAGGAACAAATTGTTTGGCTGAATATGGCTCGCACCACGATAACTGACACCGCCATGAATTTAGTTGGCAAGCTATCGGCATTGCGTCGCATTAACCTCGAGCATACGCCCATAACTGATAAAGGGCTTCAGGAATTGTCGTCCTTGCCGCACCTCCAGTACCTTAACCTCGTCGGAACAAAGATTACCGACAAAGCCCTCGCAGAAATTTCTGAGTTTAAGGACTTGCGTGAACTCTTCATTTATCAGACAGCAGTAAGTGCTGTTGCAATCAGTGATCTTAAGACCTCCTCTCCCGACATCCAGGTGGATACTGGCGGTTACATGCTTCCAAAATTAAAGAGTGACTCCATCATCACAGAATTTGACCCCGGTTAGGGAGCGCTATTCGTTCAGACTCCAATCGTATTCAATATATGAGATTTTCGCGTCGGCTTTAATCGTCACAGCAGTATGCGCATTCACAAAATCTCTCACGGTTTTCCCGTTCTTTGTAAAATCCATTTCATACCATTTGAAAATCATACTCAGTTTTGGTTCGTTCTGCGACAATTTATTTCGATATGTGTCAGCCAGAAATGCTCTTGTTTGTTTAGCAAGTTGATTATCGAGCGAGGAGGCATCGTATGCTTCATTCAACAATATGGGACAGGACTTGCTGGCACAAACCAACGCCATATGAATTCGGGGGTCATCAAACTTTTTCCGTAATATGCCATGCTCGATATTGTTCAAATCATAACGGTTTTTGCCGATCACTATAAACTTAATGTCCCATGGCGTATTGACAAAGGGAATCTGTATGCTGCTTCCAATATCCTTTATGCTTTTAACCGGATAGTATTTTGTGATTAGCTTTATCGTAAATGCATTGTACGCATTGATCCAATACGCTATCTGTTCGTTTCGGCTCCAGGACTTATGAGGCGGATTGTCAGTCAAAAGCTGAAGATATTTATCGAACTCGACCGAATCCCGGATAATACCCTTGTAATCCACCTGGCCTATTTCATTAACATTTCTCTTCAGCAATTGAGTATAAATCTGATGAGACGGCGATTTGCTCTGAGCGTGTAAAGCAGCGGGGCAAATGAGAACTAGCAGTGCAAATAATTTCATCATACATATGGATATACGCAATATATATTGACCTGGGATTGGATAACGGGTTTGTTTGATTCATTAATTTACCAACTTAAGGCATTTATTTAGTGTTCGAACGATAAACATTATTCTGACTGGATTCCTGGTGAAGATTTCTGTCATTATACCAACCTGGAACGAAGCTACAACAATTGGCTCATTGGTCCGCTTCGTCCTAGTGAATGGATCGCATTCAGTCGCGGAGGTGATCGTAGCTGACGGTGCCAGCGACGATGATACGGTGTCGTGCGCGATAGAGGCCGGGGCCGTTACCGTGAAATGCGCACAACGGTGCCGTGCTATTCAAATGAATACAGGTGCAAGACATGCCACTGGCGAAATCTTGTATTTCGTTCACGCTGATGTAAAACTAATTCCTTCATTTGCTGACGATTTGAGATCAGCGATCGGCGAAGGCTACCACTCTGGATGCTACAGATACATCTTTGATTCGACAAAGCGCATGTTGAGAGTTAATGGTTATTTTACAAGGTTCGAAGGTCTTATGTGCCGTGGGGGAGATCAAACGCTGTTTGTTAACCGGCCGGTATTCAACGAGGTTGGTGGATTCAATGAATACTTTTCGATTATGGAGGACTATGACTTAATTTCACGACTTCGACGAAAGTATCGCTTCAAAATCATACCGAAAAACGTAATCGTCTCCGCTAGAAAATATGAAACGAACAGCTGGCTCAGGGTGCAACTTGCGAACCTTACGGTCTTTATCATGTATTTTCTGCGCCAGCCACCTTGCAAAATGAAGTCATTTTACAAGAAGGTACTTCGATACAGGTAAGCTTGGACAGAAGCGTTCTGTTATTTAACAACGAATTCTCCGTTTCCCATCAAATAATCATCGGCGTATACTTCAAGGTTATACGTGCCTTCTGCGAATTCAGAGCCCTTATCATATAAGAAGGACAGTCTTTGCTTTGTGTTGTCGAAGAGGATTTCCTGCGAAGCGGTATAAAATTCTTCCTTCCCATTTAGGAGGAATGTGCCTGAACCGCGTGCCACATCGAACAGTACCTGACCATTTTCATCGATGACGCGAATCATAATCTTCTTCCCTTCAACGGGTGCCACATCGTTTTCAGCGATATTGAATTCAACCTTAAGCTGAGCAATCTGACGACTTCTGAATGGTGACTCGCGCTCTTTGCCGCGATCGTTGAGTGCTACGATCCTGAAGTTTTCTATTTTTAGTTGTGATGCGATAGCAACTTTAGTAGCAAGTTCGTCCTTGCTTTGGCTCAACCGGTTAATAGAATCTCCCAGTTCATTCTTTTCAGTTTTCAGCGTCGTATTTTCAGTCAGCAATTCTTTATTAACGGATTGCAGTTTTTCAATTTCATCGTCTTTGCTTTTCAAAAGCATTTCGTAACCTTCAACCTTATCCTTAAGCGCTTTTATCTCTTGCCCGGTAGCACGCCTTGAACGATTGAGTTCGGCTTCGATATCAGCCTTGGCTTTCTCAAGATCAGTGACATTTCCTCCAAGTTTTGTGATCTCTGCAATCTTCTGGTCAAGTTCTGTGCTGATTTCCCGAAGTCTCTGTTCTGTTGTCGCCAATTCCTGCCTGGTTGAGGTCAAATCCGTATTTACCTGCTGCTTCTCCTTGGTATCGAGGTAAATTTTAATGCCTTGCACTACAATTACGATTGACAAGATGGCAATGATAATGGCGTTTCTATTACTTCTCTTCGGCGTTTGGTAAGATGTTGACGTGGGTTCGTTCATGGTTTTAAGGATGAAATGCCAAAAATAGGTTTTCTTACACTGCAATTCAAAACCTAAAATTGCAAAACAACATTTTGTTTGCTTAATGCTGGATTGAAGAAGACGAGACCACAACGGTAAAGATCAACGGTCGTATACACCAGTTCATGTCTCTGTATAGCATGCCAAGCTTCTTCCATTTCCGATGAATAATGAATATCATCTATCGCGATGACGCTGTTAGTATGAATTTTTTTCATGAGCAGCTCGGCGTATCTTATCGTTGGCTCCAAACGATGGTTAGCATCTATTAATGCGAAGTCGATTGGTTGTGAGGTAGACAGGTATTCCGGTAGTGAGAGATCAATGTTGCCTTCTATGATTTGAATATTTGTCATTTTATTTTCTTCAAATAGTTGACGTGCAATACGAGCTATCTCATGTGATCCTTCAAATGTTTTTACCTGAACCGAGTCGTGGGCCATTGCCAGATACATCGCATTAATTCCGATTGACGTACCTAGTTCCACGACGTGCTTGTACTTGTAGTGAATTATGATCTTTGCGTACAGCAATGAGTATTTCTCCGGGGAGACTGTAATGGAAGCGAGGTCAGAAATTCTTCTCTTATTTTCTTTCAAACGAGCTGAGCCTGCGCCGAGATCATCAACGAGAATTATCCGGTAGTCCCTTTGTTGCTTGCGTCTGATGTTTCCTAGCAAAACAAAACGAGGGTATGAATGCGTTTGCTTTAAGACTTTTGTGTAGAAATTAAAAAGGAATGGCGAGTGAAGTGAATGTGCGCCGACGGCATCAAGCCAATAATTCACGAATGATTTGAACCGGAATAAAAAGGAATGCACTCAGTTGAGTCTGATCGGTGCGATCATGGTGAATTCGGGAATGTTCACCTGCATCGTAACGCCATCAACTACGCGCTCCATTAGGTAAGTGCCTATCATTTTTCCGAGTCCGGATTTTAGATTACATCCCGAAACATACTGGTGGACCTGACCAGGTTCCAACACAGGTTGCTGACCCACAACACCTTCGCCTTCAACTTCGCGCTGGCTGAAGCCCGCATCGTAAATATGCCAATGCCTGCGCAGAAGTTGTATCGTATACTCACTGTGATTCTCGATGGATATGCGGTAGGTGAAAACGTAGTGATATTGACTCGGACTGGAGTACGCTGGCTGGTACTCCGTCTCCACACTTACCTTGATCCCTTGAGTTATTTCCGTCACCATACGCTTCAAAAATATTAATTTTTTGCAATTCACAAGATTAAGCTACTGAAATCTTCACAAAATATTATTCCACCTTTGGAATTACCCTGTCTTTCCAAGGTCCAGATTTTACCTGCAAGACGGTTCTTTGTCTTTTTCGAGATAGCTTCTAGTTTTGACATCATGGACGTAAAAATGGTTCCAAGCTGGAAGGTGAGGCTAGCTGAGGAATTTGAAAAACCTTATTTCAGGAGTCTAATTGACTTCGTAAAGCAGGAATATCGGACACAAACGATTTTTCCGCCCGGCAAAGAAATCTTCCGCGCATTTGACAGTTGTGATTTCGCTGATGTAAAAGTGGTAATTATCGGACAAGATCCTTACCATGGACCAAACCAGGCAAACGGCCTCTGTTTCTCCGTTAGAGATGGGATAAGGATGCCTCCTTCGCTCGTTAATATTTTCAAGGAAATCCATGAGGACCTTGGAAAGCCCATACCAAGATCAGGGGACCTCGAACGCTGGTCGCGGCAAGGTGTACTGTTGCTGAACGCCACTTTGACGGTTCGCGCCGCTTCGCCCGGATCCCACCAAAATAAAGGGTGGGAGATGTTCACAGACGCTGCGATAAAGAAAATCTCAGAGGAAAGGGAGAACGTTGTTTTTTTGCTTTGGGGTGCTTATGCGCAGAAGAAGGGTGAGGTCATCAACCGGAACAAGCATCTTGTGCTCATGTCTGCTCATCCTTCGCCTTTCTCCGCAGACAGAGGATTTTTCGGATGCAAACATTTCAGCAAAGCGAACGAGTATTTGAAGAGCAAAGGGCTAAGGGAAATCGATTGGTGAGCTTACAGCTGACAGCAGCTTACAGCCTACAGCTTGTTTCGTATGGTCGAATGCTTTGCGACGCGGGCAAGGCGTACCCCTGTATGCTGTCTACTGTTAGCTGTTAGCTTTATCTAATTAGCTTAAAAAACCTGCTCCACCTTATCTTGTGTATGAAATCTGCGTTCTTGTCGATGGACAGCCATATAAAAAATGCTTTCCCAACGATATGATCCTCTGGCACGAAGCCCCAGAAACGGGAGTCCAGCGAGTTATGGCGGTTATCCCCCATCATGAAATAATAATTCTGGTTAAAGGTATATTCTGTTACAGTCTTCCCGTCAATGGTTAAGGTATTGTTTTCTACTTTCACATCGTCATGGTGCTCATACAGCTTTATCGTGGCACCATATATAGCCAATGTTGAGTCGTTGACGTTGATGGTGGCGCCCTTTTTTGGGATCCATAGCGGCCCAAAGTTGTC
>JAICGJ010000254.1 GCA_025923195.1 Chryseolinea sp. | reverse complement strand
TCGAATTCCTCAAAATCACTGATCGAAATATCAATGCCTTTTTCAAAACTGACAAATGCCTCAACAAGCAGGTAATTGGAAAACTTAAGATTAGTTGCCTGGTGTAATTTCTTGTATTCGTATTGATAATCGTATGTCAGTGCCGAGATGTCAGAAAGTACCGCAGAACCAGTGGGATAGCTGCCTGCACCCTTGCCCACAAAGAGTTGTTTCTCAGCAAACGCACTCTCCAGTTGGACAGCATTGTACTCGTTTCTTACCGCGTATAATGCATGCGATGACTCTATAAATTGAGGACATACAAATCCATAAATCCGGTCCTTCACTTTAAAAGCCCTGGCAACGAGTTTGATTGCATAATGATTATCATAGGCAAATTTCAGATCAAGGTCAGAAATCCGGTCTATGCCAATGTTGATGATTTCTTCGGGCCTGACAAAGACACCGAAGGTATGTGCGATCGCGATCGCCAGTTTAAACTTTGGGTCGAAACCCTTAACATCCAGACTGGGATCTGATTCGGCGAATCCCAGGGCCTGCGCCTGAAGCAACGCGTCAGCATAATTCTTTTTTTCTTCGAATACCTTTGTCAGGATGTAGTTGGTAGAACCGTTAAAAATCCCCTCGATCCCAGTCAGCAGATCGTTATCGTAATATTCTTCGAGGTTGCGGATGATCGGAATACTGCCGCAGACAGAGCCCTCATATAATACCGGCTTGCCATATTGTTGCTGCAATCCATAAATTTCCTCTAGGTGTTCCGCCAGCATTTTCTTATTTGCCGTAACAACTGCTTTTCCGTTCTGCAACGCAGCCTTAACAATTTCAAACGCCGCATCTGCATCATCAATCAACTCCACTACTACGTCTATAGATGCATCGTTCAAAATTTCGTCTTTATCAAACGTGAATAAATTCCCGGGAAGTGTCCGTGGTTTGTTCCGATGCTTAACGCAGATCTTCTTTATTTCCGCCTTAATGCCTTGTGTTTCATCCAGCACATGGTACAGGCCCTGTCCGACGCATCCGAAGCCAAACAAACCCAGGGTAAGATTCCTGTGTCTGGTATGCGATAAGTGTTTTTCCAAAGTCATGATATGTTCTATTTATACACTAATACGTAACGAAAAATGATCTTGCGCAAAAAACTTTCTGATATGTTCGCTCAGCTGCTCGAATTCTACTAAGAATCCATCATGACCGTAAAGTGATGACATTATTTCGAGTCGGGCGTCCGGAATATGATCGACTAAGAACTTTTGCTCATGAAGGGGGAATAATATATCGCTATCAATGCCTACTACCAACGTTCTCGCCTTGATCTTCTTTAGCGCATCTGCGATTGCTGCGCGATTCCTGCCAACGTTATGGCTATCCATCATCGCTGAAAGACCCCAATACGTAAATGCGTTAAAACGGTTGGCCAGTTTCTGTCCCTGATAACGCTGATACGTGGCTGCCCTAAAGTCTTGTAATGTCTGATCATCTTTTTCAGCCTGCGTCTGCTGATACGTCTCATAATACCGGTAGGAAATCATACCGATTGCGCGAGCAGCCTTCAAACCCTCCAAGCCTGCACGGGGGTGATTGTCTTTCCAGGTTGGATCGGCCTCAATGGCCATTCGCTGGGCCTCATTGAATGCTATTCCCCACGGAGAATGGATCGCATTAGTTGCTATTGGAACAATGTGCTGAAATACATCTGGCCGATGGATGGCCCACTCCAGCACCTGCTGACCACCCAGCGATCCACCGATCAGGGTATGAATTGTATCCAATCTCAGATCCTGTCGCAACAGGTCAAACGCCTGGACTACGTCTCGGTTTGTCACAGAAGGGAACGTATGATAAAATGGTTTCCCCGTTTTCGGATTAATTGAAAGGGGGCCGGTGGAGCCATAGCATCCACCCAGTACGTTGGCACAAATAATAAAATACTGGCGTGGATCAAAAAATCTTCCTTCGTCAAAAAGTCCACTCCACCAATCAGTAAAATCCGAGCTTCCCGTAAGCGCGTGACAAATCCATACCACGTTATTCCGGTCCGGATTGAGTTTACCAAGTGTTGTGTATTTGAGCTGAAATCCGGACAATGATTCACCGGATTCCAGCTTAAAATCCTCTTGATAATGAAATGTATGATCGTTTTTCTCCATATCTCTTTCACCTGCACTAGCTCCACCCGGGAGAAGCACAAGACCAGTTTTTTTATTCATTTTTCTAAAGTCATCAGCTCCGTCAGGAGTTAATGAGAAACATTTTTAGGATACTAATTCACCTTCAAAAACTTTTTCAAAAGCCTGTTGAAAATCAGCCTTTAAGTCGTCAATATGTTCAATGCCTACCGAGATTCTCAACTGATTAGGTAACACCCCGGCAGTTATTTGCTCGCTTTCGCTGAGTTGCTGGTGCGTTGTGGCTGACGGCTGTATGATCAGCGTTTTAGCATCGCCGAGATTTGCCAGGTGACTGAGCAGTTTCAAATTATCGACAAATTTTGTTGTGTGTTGTTTAGTACCCTTTAATGTGAACGAAAGCACCGCTCCGAAACCATTTCTCAGGTATTTTTTAGCGAGCTTGTGATAGGGACTGCTTTCCAGGCCAGGATAATTTACGCCCTCCACCAACTCATGTTTTTCGAGCCATTGAGCAATAGCCAAAGCGTTGTCCACGGAACGCTGAACGCGCAGCGATAGCGTCTCAAGCCCCTGGAGCAACAAGAATGAATTAAATGGACTCAGCGAAGGACCCAAATCACGCAGACCCTCTACGCGTGCGCGAATAATGAATGCTACATTGGGCAGCCCCAGTGGATTACCCTCGCCAAAGACATCCCAGAATTTTAATCCATGATATCCTTCAGAAGGCTCCGTAAATTGAGGGAACTTGCCATTTGCCCAGTTATAATTACCACCGTCGACGATAACTCCACCAATGGATGTTCCATGACCGCCTATCCACTTCGTTGCCGACTCTACAATAATGTTAGCACCGTGCTCGAAGGGTCGGAACAAATAGCCCGCTGCTCCAAAAGTATTATCGACTACAAGAGGCAGGTCATGTTTTTTCGCAAGTGCAGCAATGGCCTCAAAGTCTGGGATATTAAACCCAGGATTTCCAATGGTTTCAAGATAAATTGCTTTTGTTTTCTTGTCGATCAATTTTTCGAATGCCTCGGCTTTGTCGCCATCGGCAAACCTAACGTCAATTCCCAATCGCTTAAAAGTGACCTTAAACTGGTTATAGGTACCGCCGTATAGCAGGGAGGTGGACACGAAATTATCACCCGATTGCAATATATTTTGCAGGGCAAGAAACTGCGCAGCTTGACCTGATCCAACGGCCAGCGCTGCCACTCCGCCTTCAAGCGCTGCAATACGTTTTTCAAAAACGTCGGTAGTCGGGTTCATGATACGGGTGTAAATATTACCGAATTCTTTTAGTGCAAATAAGTTTGCGCCATGTTCCGAATCCCTGAATGTGTATGATGTTGTCTGATAAATAGGTACTGCACGTGAACGGGTTGTTGGATCAATTTCCTGGCCTGCGTGTAGTTGGAGTGTTTCAAAATGAAGACTTGACATAATATTTAAATATTTTATTGTTGTTGAGTTTGTTGAATTGAGAAGCATATAGCCGTAACCAGTCTTGCCTGTCACAGGGCAGGGTCATAGGCTATTTGTTGCTGAAAGGAGCGAATCACTTATCAGCAACTACGGCGACAACAACACATGCAGGCTGTGCAAATGCAAAGCATGTCACCAATAAAATGATGAATTTCCTGGAGGTAAGCACGCAAGCGTACCTTGCTTGTTCCTAATGTGAGGCTTTCAATGATTTTTTTCATTTTTAACCGGTTTATAGTTCTCCCACCATCGGTGAGAAGTCAGGATTTAGCACCTTTCTTATGTTTAGGAGGTTGCTAGCGTTTCATAGAGCCTGTCTCTCCGCGCTTCTTTATAAATCGATTAAGCGGAAGTGCTTATTCGACTTTGAGGATACAAACGTAGGGCTTGAGATCATTGTTTCCAAGTGCCCGTGAATCTTTTTTTGCGAATTTACTGCTCACAATTGTTTGCAAGGATTCCGAAAATGTTCCTTTTGGCCAGCGAAATCGTTATAGGAAGATTGGCGGTCTAACTGAATTATCCAACGATTACGGACTAAATATCATCCATTAGCCAACTTACCCACTAGAGTAACTCGCTGCCTTGTAATCAAGTCAGCATCCCTCCGTCTACCTGAATTACCTGTCCCGAAATATACGATGACATCTCCGACCCTAGGAACACGCATGTATCTGCAACATCCGACGGCTTACCCCCTCTCTTTAGGGGGATAGAATCCCGCCAGCCTTGCACCGTTTTTTCATCAAGCTTATCTGTCATTTCAGTCTCAATAAAACCAGGAGCAATTGCATTAGATCTGATACCACGGGAACCCAACTCCAGGGCCACCGATTTTGTAAACCCAACAATACCCGCTTTTGAAGCTGCGTAGTTTGCCTGTCCGGCATTACCCTTAAGACCTACAACAGAAGTCATGTTAATGATAGACCCACTTTTCTGTTTCATCATCTGTTTGGTAGCTGCCTTAACCGTATTGAAGCATGATTTTAAATTTACAGCAATCACTTTATCCCACATGTCCTCCGTCATACGAAGCAATAGTGTATCGTGTGTGATGCCAGCATTGTTAACAAGAATATCCAGCGATCCAAAGTCCGCGACTACGGAATTGATCAAGGCTTCAGCTTGTAAAAAGTCTGATGCATCAGATCTGTAGGCTTTTGCCTTCACGCCTTTATCCGCTAGCTCTTTCTCAAGTGCTTGTCCCTGTTCAACACTTGACAAATAGGTAAATGCGACATTTGCACCCTCCTCAGCATAGCGGTAAGCAATGGCCTTTCCGATACCTTTTGATGCTCCTGTGATCAACGCAGTTTTTCCTTGTAGTAATAACTTCATATCCAAAATTTACAGTCCACGGTCGACTGACAACGTTAAAGTTCTTCCGTTAATTTTCAAAAGTAGCCCAATTCTCTTAAAATACATCAGTTCTCATCTGTGAAAAGCGCCAATTCCACTTACCAATGCATTTAAATACTAAACTTTTTGAAAGAGCGATCTTGAGTTTATCTTTGGCAGCGAATTTAAATCTAATACAATGTCAAAATATGATCTTATCGTGATCGGTAGCGGTCCGGGGGGTTACGTTGCCGCTATAAGGGCTTCTCAACTCGGACTGAAAGTGGGTGTCGTAGAGAAAGCAGAGTTAGGCGGCATTTGTCTGAACTGGGGGTGTATACCAACGAAGGCACTGCTGAAGAGCGCTAACGTCTTTGAATATTTTAACCATGCGAAAGACTATGGCATTGAAGTAAAGGATTTTAAGGCTGACATAACAGGAATGATCAAGCGTAGTCGTGACGTCGCCAATAGCATGAGCAAAGGCGTGCAATTCCTCTTCAAGAAAAATAAGATCGATCAAATCGCAGGTTTTGGTAAACTAAAAAAAGGACTTAAAGTTGAAGTTACCGATGCCGAGGGAAAAAAAACAGATTATGAAGCTAAGCATATTATTGTTGCCACAGGAGGTCGGTCACGTGAAATTCCAAGCCTAAAGATAGACGGGAAAAAAATAATTGGATACCGCGAAGCTATGATCCTGGAGGAGCAGCCAAAAAAATTGCTCGTCGTAGGATCAGGTGCAATAGGGGTGGAGTTCGCATATTTTTACAACACGATCGGTACAGAAGTTACTGTCGTTGAGTTCCTTCCGCGAATTGTTCCTGTTGAGGACGAGGAAGTTTCGAAGGCACTGGATCGGGCATTCAAAAAATCCGGGATGAAAATCTATACAAGTTCAGAGGTAACGAAGGTGGATACGTCCGGCAAAGGTTGCGTAGCGACAGTAAAGACTCCCGATGGCGAAGTAAAAATGGAAGCTGATATCGTCCTTTCCGCTATAGGCATTGACACTAACCTGGAGGGTATTGGACTTGAAGAGGTAGGCGTAAAGACGGATAAAGGAAAAGTGATAGTCGATGACTTCTATAAAACAAACGTTCCGGGCGTATATGCCATAGGTGATATCGTAAAAGGGCCGGCGCTTGCACATGTTGCATCAGCTGAAGGAATTATCTGTGTAGAGAAAATTGCGGGAAAGAACCCGCAGCCATTAAACTATAATAATCTACCGGGCTGTACGTATTGCTCGCCGGAGATTGCATCTGTCGGCTACACGGAGGAAGCTGCAAAAAAAGCAGGATATGAAATAAAGGTTGGAAAATTTCCATTCACCGCTTCCGGAAAAGCCAAAGCAGGTGGCAATGCGGATGGTTTTGTAAAAGTAATTTTCGATGCTAAGTATGGCGAATGGTTAGGCGCACACTTTATCGGCGCCAATGTAACTGAAATGATTGCCGAGGTTGTCGTAGCCCGAAAGCTAGAAACAACGGGCCACGAGATTATAAAATCTGTGCATCCCCATCCTACTATGAGCGAAGCCATTATGGAAGCAGCGGCCGCCGCATATGGTGAGGTAATTCATATTTGAAAATTGGTTATTGAATGTTGATTGTTGATTATTATCAGACTCAGAGATTGAACACTGAATATTGAACAAGGAACATCGAATCACGAAGTGCCGTCTCAACGTTTCTGTTCCAGATTCAATTTTATCAGGTTTTGCCACGTTCACTTTGAACTTGCAGGAATTTGCTTCGAGCGTCGTTCGATATTCGCTATTCGGTGTTCCTTGTTCGATATTCCAGAAACATTCAATACTCAATATTCAACACTCCAACACTCACCTATAAATGGATTGGACGGTTGGCTGTCGCCGCCAGGCAGGCCTCCCTAACGGCCTCCATATATGTTGGATGTGCGTGTGACATCCTCGCGACATCTTCCGCGGATGCCCGGAATTCCATGGCTGTCACGCCTGCAGCGATCATATCCGCCGCGCGGGCACCTATGATGTGGACTCCAAGAATTTCGTCTGTCTGTTTGTCAGCCAATATTTTAACGAGTCCATCGGTATCCATACTAGCTCGGGCGCGCCCGAGGGCTTTATAAGGGAAGCTCCCTGTCTTATAGGCCGTGCCTTGACTTTTGAGCTGTTCTTCCGTGTAGCCGACACTCGCCACCTCCGGCCAAGTGTACACAACGCCCGGGATAAGCAAATAGTTTATGTGTGGTTTCTGACCGGCAAACTGTTCCGCCACGAATATTCCCTCCTCCTCAGCTTTATGCGCTAACATTGCCCCACGGACCACATCACCTATTGCATAGATGTTATCTACCTTTGTCTTCAAATGGTCATCCACGGGAATTTGACCCTTAACTGTCTCGATCCCCACTTTGTCG